>JAIOQF010000121.1 GCA_021413535.1 Verrucomicrobiota bacterium | reverse complement strand
AGTCCCCATCACTGCCGTCGCACCAGTGAATGCGGTCAGGTTGAAGGAGCGCGGCGGATTCTTCCACCCATTGCAAGAGTTGTTGATGACGAGTCATGCTGTTTAAAGAAAAACGATGGCGGATTTTAGCTGGTAAAGAGTGAAAGGAAAGGTGTGGCTTGGCGCTAAATACGCAGGACTTGCGCCAAGACACCGTAAAGATGGCGGTTGCACCCCGCCCAGCAGAGCGGACAATGCGCGCCGTGACCTCAAACCGCCATCTCCAGTTTCTCATTATTTTTCTGACGATCCTGCTGAGCACGATTGGCTTTGGCGTGTGCATCCCGGTGTTGCCGCTCTACGCGAAGCATTTCGGAGCCACGGAGTTCGTCAACGGCCTGCTCACCGGTGTCTTCTCGCTCATGGTCATGGTTGCCTCGCCGCTCTGGGGCAAGCTATCCGACCGCATTGGCCGCCGGCCTGTTCTCATCATCAGCATCCTGGGCTCGGCCATCGGCTATTTTGTCATGGGCTGGGCGGGCTCGCTGACCTGGCTGTTCGTGGCGCGGATCATCGATGGTGCCAGCGGCGGCAATGTGGCCACCGCGCAGGCTTACATCGCCGATATCACAAAACCCGAAGAACGATCTAAAGCCATGGGCATGATCGGGGCGGCCTTCGGTCTCGGTTTCATCATCGGCCCCGCCATCGGCGGCATCATGGCGAAGTGGACGGTGCACACGACCATCGGCGGCATGTTGATCGACATTCCCGAAGGCCACATGCCCTTCTATTTTGTCAGCGTGCTCTGCATCATCAATGCCATCATGGTGCACACGTCGCTGCCGGAAAGCCTGACCGAAGGCCGCCGCACCCAAGCTCATACGGAACAACCGATCAGCGAGCTGCTCAATCATTCCGACGGCCCCGTTTTCATCACGGTGGCCACGTCGTATTTAGTCTGTCTCGCCGCGTTCTCGATCATGACTGCGGTCTTCTCCCTCTTCGGTCAGGCGCGCTTCGGGCTCGATGAAAAACACATCGGCTACATCATGGCCGCGATCGGCGCGATCGGAGTCGTCATGCAGGGCGGTGTGCTGCGTCGCATCCTGCCCATTTTTGGCGAGGTCAAGCTGGCGCGCTTGGGATTCGTCCTGCTGCTGATCAGTTTCATTCTCCTGCCGCTCACCAGCGGCATGGGTTCCATGCTGGCGGTAAGCTGTCTCATCGCGCTCGGCAACAGTCTCACTCAACCCACTCTCAACGGCCTCGCCTCACGTAGTGTCGAAGGCGCGTGGCAGGGCCGCGCCATGGGTCTTTTGCAATCCGCCGCCAGTCTCGGTCGCGGTATCGGCCCCATTCTCGGCGGCTGGCTCCTGGGAATGGATCGCAATAATCCCGCAAACTATGGCCGCACGCCCTTCTGGGTGGCTGCGTTTCTGATGGTCGTCACCCTGGCCCTCGGCACCGGACTGCGCGCGCCCACCCGTGGCGCCGGTGCGGTGCAGCGGGGCGAAGCGGACACGGAACCGGCTGCGGAGATTTGATGAGAGGAGCGTTGATAATAAAGATGCGGACAGGAGTGTCCGCGCTCCCTTACTTCACCGCCGCATAAACGCGATGCACGTCGGCATTGCCATCGAGTTCCTGTAGAAATTTCGTGACCTCGTCGCGTTGCGCGTCAGTGAGTTCGGGAAATTCCTTCGCATGATAGGCCAGTTCTGACGTGGTGATGGTCCAGCCCGCAGCCTTGAGTGCTTTCGAAACCGTGTCGAGCTTGGCCTTTTCACAATAAAAGCGAGCACCAGTGTGATCCGCGCCTTCGTCGTCATCAGCGTCCAAGGGCTCGACGTTGTCTGCATCCGCTTCCAGCGCCGCAGTTTCGATGTCGATCTCCTTGTCAGGATGAGTCGCCTCAACTAATCCGCCGTGCTCAAACATCCAGCCGACCGAGCCCGGGGTGCCCAGGTTGCCAGTCTTGAAAATCATTTTGATCTCGTTGGCAGTGCGATTGTTGTTGTCCGTGAGGCACTCAACGATCACCGGAATGCGATGCGGTGTGAAGCCCTCATACACGACGGTGTGATACTGCACCGCGTCCGCGCCGGTGCCGGAACCCTTGGCGACCGCGCGCTCGATGGTGTCCCGGGTCACGCTCTGCTTCTTCGCCACTGCGATGGCTGCTGCCAGTCGCGCGTTGTATTCCGGGTTCGGCCCGCCGAGTTTAACCGCGACCTGAATTTCGCGAACAAGCTTGCCCACGATCTTGCCTTTTTGATCCGCGGCGAGTTCACGCCATTTTTGTTTCCATTGTGCGCCCATGTGAAATTAGGTTCAGAGTTCAGTGTTGCCAGTCTTCGGCTGCTGCTGAGAGATACAATGGATTGCGCCCCCTTCAAAGACAAGATCGCTCGCTTCGATGCCGATGATCTCACGGCCAGGGAAACACTCACCGATGAAACCGAGCGCGTGCGCATCGCGTTTACCCTGATCGAAAACAGGCACCAGCACGGCATGATTGATGATGAGGAAATTCGCATAGCTCGCCGGCAGCCGGTCCAGCCGCCAGTCACCGCGAGGCCGCAACGGCTCGGGCATTTCCAGCGTCAGCACTTCCACCCGACCACCGCTGATCGTGCGCAGATCAGCCAGTCGCTCGCGATTCTGTTCCAGCGTCCGATAGTTCGGATCGCCGTCGCGCCGCTCCACCATTGTCAAGACGACATCTTCCCGGATGAATCGAGTGATGTCGTCAATGTGGCCGTCCGTGTCATCGCCTTCGATCCCCTGTCCGAGCCAGAAAATCGTCTGCACGCCGAGCAATCGCATAATCTCCGCTTCGATCTCCTTGCGCGACCACTCGGGATTGCGGTTCTCGTTCAGCAACACCGCCTCGGTAGTCAGCAGCACACCGTTACCGTTCACCTCGATGGACCCGCCCTCGAAAATCATCTTCGACTCGAAGCGAGGAAGATCGAGCGCCTGCGCGATGCGTTCAGGAATCTGGTTGTCGAGATCCCACGGCGGAAACTTCCCGCCCCAGGCATTGAACTGCCAGTCGGTCAGCGCCACCGCGCCGGTGTCGCGATGCTTCACAAAAATAGGCCCGTGATCGCGGCACCACACGTCGTTCGTCGGATGATCGTAAAACTCGATGTGTTTCAAATCGCCGCGCTGCGCTGCAATGCTCTGCTCTATACGCTTGTGCCACGCGCCTGCGGCATTGATCCGCACCTTTTCAAATTGCGAAATAGCTGCGGCAATTTCGCCAAACTTCGCCTGCAAAATCTCATGCGTCTCCGGCGCGCTGTCGCGATTGCACGGCCACGACAGCCACAGCCCCTCTTGCGGCGACCACTCGGCGGGCATGAAAAATTCTGTCGGGGGCTTGCTTATCATCTGTGTTCAATCTTCTTCTGCGAGTCGGAGAACTTCTGTGATCACACCGTCAGAAATCCAGTAGCCGTTCATGATGATCCGATCAATGTAAGGTCGCACATGGGAGATCAAGCCAAGCTTCTTCGCTTGCGTCAAAATTCTTCCAGTGCCTACCACCGGAAGCCCAAAAACTTTCCGGGCAATCTCCCGCCCGCGAGATTCATCAATCAGGACT
>JAIOQF010000120.1 GCA_021413535.1 Verrucomicrobiota bacterium | reverse complement strand
GTCGTATTCGTCGTTAGCGAGCGGGCGCAACATGTCCGCCGTCAAATCTTTCGGTGCCAGCATCACGCCCGGATTGGCCGCCAGATGCGGTTGCTGGGTTTTGCTGTCGCCAATCACCACGGTGCCGCCCTTGGCGGTCGCGTTGTAGAGCAACTGCGAGAAATCATAGGGCATGCGCACGCAGCCGTGACTGGCGGGATAGCCGGGCAGATTGCCGGAGTGCATGCAGATCCCGCTCCAGGTGAGCCGATGCATGTTCGGCATTGGGGCGTTGTTGTATTTTTTCGAGTAATAAGTTTTTTCCTTCTCCAGAATGGTGAAGACGCCGCTCGGGGTGCTGTGGCCTGCCGCGCCGGTGCTGACGGTCGAGCGTCCGATGAGGATGCCGTTGCGATAGACGTGGATGGTTTGCAGCGGAATGCTCACCAATGCGACGACGGGACCGTTGGGCGAGAGCGCCGGGTTCCACCAGTATTCGCCAGGCTTGAGCGTGCCGGTGGGTTTGCCGGATGGCGTGCCCTTCGTGTGACCGGATGGCTTTTCCAGCGCGAGAGAGAAAGAACACAGGAGCGTTGTGAGGGCGAAGATTCGGAGAATCATACTTGAATGATGTTTGACTATTGAAGCAGGAAATGATGAATGTGGCGGCGTCTCAACCCATGGTCGCCCTGAGCTCGACGAGCACCTCGTCGGAATCGGTCATCTGGATCAAGCCTAGGCGCGGGTATTCGAGATCGACGATGACATACACCGTGACGGAGAGGACAATGGCGAAGGCAACGGAATGCAGCAGATTCAATCGGGGCTGGCCGGCCATGTCGTAGCCCGCGAACACCGAGCACGCGAGTGTGAGCACACCCAGCATCGCGAAAATGATCAGTGGTGGATGCACCCTGCTGGCTTCCGTGCGAGTCGTGGTGATGTCGAACATGGCATTCAGGGCAGGCAGGAGGAGCATTGGCGCGGAGGCGGGTGCCGACTCCATTGAGGAAGAAACGGCCAGCGTCCAGATATCCTTTTGCAGCGCCGTGGATTTTCCGAGTGCTGCCTTCGCCGCGTCGAGGTCCGGCAATTTGCGGTAGACTTCGATGCGCGAGTCCAGGTAGCGCTGGAAGAGAATGCGCATGGCCGGTTGCATGGAGGCGGGCAGCAGATCAATCCGAAGCCAGGCGGTGCCGATATCGTTGGCCTCCTCGACAACGAGATGGCGCCGATCATCAAATCGCGTGAGCGCCCCGGAAAAGGAGAAGGCCAGGACGAGCCCCAGTAGCGCAAAGACCGCGCCTTCGACCGCAGAGAAACCTTTTGTCGCGTTCTCACCTTCTTCCGCGATGCGGCGGGCGCCGATGCGTCGTCCCCATTCGATGGAAAGGAGAATGCCAGCGAACAGGGCGACCGATGAAATTGCGCCGATGAGGAGGAGGCTCATATCTTATTGATCCTTACGGGTTGGGGATTGACGGTTCTTTCAGGCGGTCCCGGCTGTTGTTATTTTAGCTTCGAATCACTCGAACCACAGTCGCTGGCCGGTCGAAGAAAGCACGGCGCGCCAGAGGTCGCCGTCAAGTTCCAGTCGTTTTCCGCCTTGGGCAATCAAGTCGATGGGCACATGAACGAACTTGCCGTTGAGATAGCTGATGATTAGTCCGGTCTTGCCTGCCATCGCTGCGTGGACCGCATGACGGCCCAAACGATCACAGAGCAGACCATCCTCGGTGTTGGCGGGTCTTCCGCGGATCTGATAGCTGGGGTCGAAGTAGCGCAGCGTCATCTCCATACTGCGCTCTGCGAAGTGGCTGGTGAATTTTTCTTTTAAGAACAGGCCGATGTCTTGGAGCTTGATGTTCCCCGAGGCATCTTTCATTCCGCTGGCTCCGAGGAGTTCTTGACCGGCCCCCTCGGCCACCACTACGACCGCATGATTTTTCTTTTCCAAGCGGCGTTCCAACGCGGTGAGCAGCCCGCCCTTGCCTTCCAGCGCAAAGGGCGACTCGGGAATGAGGCAGAAGTTCACGTCCTGGCTGGCCACCGTGGCTGCGGCAGCGATGAAGCCGGCGTGGCGGCCCATCAGTTTGACCACGGATACCCCGTTGTCCACGCTGCGGGCCTCAGTGTGGGCGCTGTTGATGACGCGCACGGCTTCATCAACCGCGGTGCCATAACCGAAGGTGCGGGTGACGTAGCGCACGTCGTTGTCGATCGTCTTGGGAATGCCGACCACGGAGAGCGCGTGTCCGCGTTTAAGGGCTTCTTCGAATAACGCATTGCCACCCCGCTGCGTGCCGTCGCCACCGACTGTGAAGAGGATGTTGATGTTTTGACTGATGAGGAATTCAACAGCGATCTTCATGTCCACCGGGCCGCGCGATGTGCGGAGCATGGTTCCGCCATCCTTATGAATGTCTTCGACGATGTTTTCGGTGAGTTTGATGGGTGGTTCGCTGCGGCTGGGATCCAGGCCGCGATAGCCGCCGAGAATGCCGAGGACCGATTTCACACCGTAACCGCGGAACAGTTCGCGTGTGACAGATCGGATGACATTGTTCAAACCGGGACACAATCCGCCGCAGGTCACGATGGCTGCGCGAGTTTTCGCGGGATCAAAAAAGAGTTTTTGCCTCGGCCCAGCCTTCTCAAATAGGATGAGTTCTTCCGGCGCCCCGCCGTCAGGCCAGTTCAGATCCGCCGGGATCAGAATGTTGTCGGCGACAGAAAAAGAAAGCGGCGAATTGTAGCGGGCTTCGCCGAGCGTGGTGATGGTCTTGGGCTTCATCGGAAGTGAATGATAACCAGAATCTGTGCCGAGAGGATGCGCAGGAGCTTGGGCTGCGGCAAGCAGGAAAGGCAATTGGCGGCGTGCCCAGGTCGTCGAAGAGCCAGTTCATGCATCAGGCCTTGGGTGCCGCAGCTTTCACCTCGGCGCTGGCACCGGAGGCGTAGGTCTCGAAGTTTTTATTGAA
>JAIOQF010000118.1 GCA_021413535.1 Verrucomicrobiota bacterium | reverse complement strand
GGATGTAGCTCTGATACGTCTGTGGGCAAGAAGAAGCTGCTTAAATCACTGGTCTAAAATCTCAGCATAAAACTGGTGGAAAATTGTTTCTTGCGGTTGAACCCGGACTGCAGCGAGCGATTCGAGCGTGCTGATACGAGATGCGGCCTTGCTAGCGCCACTCGTGCTTGGGATACCTTCCGCGCAGTTCGGTTTTTACGGCGGTGTAGCTGGTCTTCCAAAAATTGCCGAGGTCAGCGGTGAGTTGCACCGGACGTCGGCTGGGGGCGAGGATTTCCACCAGCACCGGAATTTTTCCGCCGGCGATTTTCGGGTTTTCATTCGTGTCGTAAAGATGCTGCAAGATGACGGAGATCATGGGCGGCGCGTTGTTGCGATATTGCACGCGTGCTGTGCGTCCGCTGGTCAGTTTGACTTGTTCTGGGGCGAATTGATCCAGCAAATCACGCTGGTAGGATGAGAGCCAGGCGTTCAATGCGGCATCGGGAGTGCGCTCCCGAAGTTGCCGCGCCGCAGTGGCTCCGTGGCAAGTTTGCTCGATCAATAAACGCCGATCCTCGTCGTTGATCTTGGACAGTTCTAATTCTGGCATCCAATCCGCGAGACAGTTCAGACGCGTGATCCATTGCTCAGTGCGGTCATTCCATTCAGGAAGTTCCAAACGGCCCGCGACGATCTCGTCGGCCAGCAGGCGCGCTGCTTCATCCAGATCAGGCTCTCCGCGTTCACGACTGTGCATGACCAGATCGCGAAAGCGCGTTTCCTCACGGTTCACGACGCGTTTGTTGACTGCATCAAACATTGCGCGTCGTGAAGTCGTGAGATCATTTGGGAAAAGTTCCCGCAGCCATTCCTCTTCAATCTTGGTGACGAGGTTGAGCTTCACTTGTAACGCCTTGCCCTGGATTTCGGCAACTTCGGCGGCCACCAGTAACGACGGCGGCTTGATGTTCACGTTCTTGTCGAGGTGTCCGCGATAACCTGCTGCGAGCGAGAAGACCCGCGAGCCGGTGATGGTCTCCACACCGAGGTGATCTGAGAACGCGGAGAGCAGGCATTTCGCCAGAGCGACGGGATTGATGTCTTCATCTTTTAATGAATTCAATCCAGTCCGTTTGCAAAGCCGGACGATCTGGTCGCGGCTGCGCATGGCTTCGAAGGCAGCGCGTGCATGAATGCTGTAACGCGCGCAGGCTTCGGGATCGAAGTCGAGCGAGGCCGCTTTTTCGAAGGCGCGGATCAGGGCTTGAAATTCGGTGATGTCGTGGCGCTCGAAGAGCTCTTCCTGCTTTCGCTTGGTCTGTTCCGTGGGTTTGAGCAGCAGGTCGCGACCTTGCTCGATGGCAGCGCACAAGGCCGCGTCCTCGAGGCAGCCGAGTTGCGCAGCGGTGACGAGCATCCTGGAAAACCTCGGGTGGAGCGGGAAGGCGCTCATTTTCCGGCCCAGTTCCGTTGGAAGCAATGTGTCGCCTTTGCCTTCAATGGCGCCCAGATTTCGCAGCAGGGAAATTGCGCGGCTTCTCGAATCGGAGAAGGGCGCCTCATACCATTCGAAGTTCATGCCCGCTGTTTCACTTACGACAGCGAGCGCCAGCAACGCTTCGCTCAGGTCGATGCGGCGGATTTCTGGCAATTCATTTTCCGCGCGATGCAAATGCTCGCGCTCTGGCCAGAGGCGGAGGCAGACGCCGGGACCGAGACGACCGGCACGACCGGCACGCTGGTCGGCGGATGCGCGGCTGATTTTTTGCACGGTCAGCGTGTTGATGCCACGACGGGTGTCGTATTCCGCCGTGCGTGCCAGGCCGCTGTCGATCACGCCGCGCACGCCCTCGATGGTGAGTGAGGTCTCGGCGACGTTGGTGCTGACGATGATGCGGCGCGAGCCACCGGGTGCCAGCACTTCATCCTGCTGCTGTGGGGTGAGTTCGCCGTGCAGCGGGAGTATGCGGAAGCCTTTCGAAAAACTGCGTCCGTTGATGGCGGTGATGGTCTTGCGAATCTCGTGTCCGCCTGGCATGAACATGAGAAGATCACCGTCCACTCCGCGTCTTACGATTAAATCTTCTGCGGCGCGTGCAGCTTGATCCCACACGGGTTCGGTGTTGCCCATCTTGTCGCGCGATGGAGCCTGATAACCGATCTCCACGGGGAAGGTGCGTCCCGCGGAGTCAAAGATCTCGCAAGGCTCCATGAATTCGCGCAGCGGCTCAGGGGTGATCGTGGCAGACATCACGATGATCTTCAGATCCGGTCGGTGTTTTGCCTGCACCGCATTGGCCCAAGCCAGGCAGATGTCGCCGTCGAGATGTCGCTCATGGAATTCATCGATGACCAGACAGCCGATCTGTGAAAGCTTCGGGTCGTCGTGCAGATGCCGCAGCATCACGCCCTCGGTGACGAAGAGGATGCGGGTCTTGGCTGACGAGACATTGTCGAAGCGGACTTGGTAGCCGACTTCATCGCCGAGCCGGGCTTGTCGTTCCGATGCCACGCGTGCGGCCAACATACGGGCGGCGATACGGCGCGGTTGCAGCACCACGATGCGTTTGTCACCGGCGATGCCGTGATCCAGCAGCATCTGCGGCACCTGCGTGGATTTGCCGGAGCCGGTTGGCGCTTTAATTACGGCATTGCGCAAACCACCTCGGGCAAACCATCCAACCAGCGACTGGCGGAGCGATTCGATCGGGAGGTTGGAGATGTGAACGGCCAAGGCGCGGGCAAGTTATGATGAAGCCGGGATCAGCCGGTGATCCGATGCCAGATCCACCGGAGCACGGTGAACCAGAGAAAAAACCAGCCGCCGAGCAGGAGAAAAAAGAGGATCAGGAATCCAGCGAGGAGGAGTCGGCTGCTTCGTTTGATGCCGGCTTGCTCGCCGGATTTCCAGCGATTGATCAACGCGAGGTTCCGGGTGTTGGAGCGAAAAAATATCGAGGCGAAGTCACCAGCGACTGGGATGGCATCCAGCACTTCGTTGAAAAAGATATTGGCACCCATGCGTGCGAGCACCGAAATCGGCAGGCGAAGCCGCACGCCTTCGATCATGGTGACGAGACTGACGCTGGATGAAAGCAATCCTCCTGCGACGGGGAATAGGCCGAGGATGGGATCCAGTCCGAGGCGAATGTTGGTGCCCGGAATACGGAGGAACTCGTCCATCCAATAGGCGATGATGCGCGATACTTCCGAAGCATCATGCGCGTCTTGTCCGGCGGGTGCGCGTCCTTTCCCATCGGGCGGGAGCACGGCATCAACATGGGCTGGGGGTGTTTTCGGCAAAGGCTGTGTCACGAGACCAAGAAACCACATGTTGGGGATTTCGAAACAAGAGTTGAAGAGGCAAGGCCCGGAAGTGATGCGAGTATTCTTTGTGGGACGCTTTGCAAGTTGGTTAAGGCTGCGCAGACTAGACTCAAACTCCTGTCGATTTCCGTCATCAATTTTGCCGGGGCTTCCGACGATCCTGATAAAAAGCCGGTTACCATGGCCGCCGCCTTGAAGCTTGGGGTGGAGGAACTGACCCAGATTACGGGACCCAGCGAAGTTGGGCAGGACCACGCCGCCTATCTTTACGCAACCGCGAAGCGTGTCGAAACAGAGCATGCCCTGGCGCAGAAAAACGTGCAGCTTGTGATTGAACTGCATCGATGGCGGGAGGCGATTGCCAAATCACGCGGAAGTGCTTACACGCTGGCCTATGTCATCAACGGCGGGGGCACGATGTATACCCACGGTCACGCCCGCGACTGCGCATTCGTGGAGGATTTTATCGCAGACCTCGCGAAAAGGCTGCCGTTGCCTGAAGGCAAAGGTGACAAAGATGCCGTCAAAGTGATTGAGGATGCCATCGCGTTGATCAAGAAACTCCAGCCCCTCGATGTTGGAGATGTGAAGTCGCAAAAGAAGGCCAAGGCTGATCTCGCAGTGGAAGTGACCCGCGTCACTGAATTCTGGACGAATTTGAAATACATGATTGATCAGGTTCCTGCGGAGGAAGCGAACAGGATTGCCGCATTTGCCGCCGAGGCACTTGGGTGGTTGCGTGAAGGATGATAGAAGCACGGCATCGACAGCATTCTTGAACGCAGAATGCCGGCTTACGCTGCCTGATGTTCAATAGCGACGGGCGCGTCAGCCCATGCTGCTGGTGGTCTTGCCGGGCAGGTCAACGAGCATTTGCGTGTTCGATGTCGAGCGCTCCATGAGCTGGACGATGCGCTGGATGGCGTCGATGGGTTTGTGTCCGGCGAGGCCGCGGCGCAGCATATTGATCTTATCAAGTTGGAAGGGCGGCAGCAGCAGTTCCTCGCGCCGGGTGCCGGAACGGAATATGTTCACTGCGGGATAGATGTATTGCTCGGCGATTTTGCGGTCGAGCACGAGCTCAAGGTTGCCGGTGCCTTTGAACTCCTGGAAGATGAGTTCATCCATGCGGCTGCCGGTTTCGATCAAGGTGGTGGCGATGATGGTGAGCGAGCCTGCGTCACGAGTGTTGCGTGCCGCGGCGAAAAGACGGCGAGGCATTTCCAGGGCGCCGACACCGACACCACCACTCATGATGGCACCGCCGCTCTTCTGCGCGTTGTTGAATGCGCGGCCCATGCGGGTGATTGAATCGAGCAGCATGAAGACGTGCTGACCGGATTCGACGAGCCGCTTGGCGCGCTCAATGGCGAAGCACGCGGTGCGGATGTGATTTCGGATGTCGCTGTCGTTCGAGCTGGCGTGGATCTCCGCGTTCGGCAGAACGCGGCGGAATTCGGTGACTTCCTCGGGGCGCTCGTCGACCAGGAGCAGCATCAGGTGCATCGTCGGATGATTTTGGATCACCGCTTCGGCGAGGTGTTCCAGCAGCGTCGTCTTGCCGGCGCGGGGCGGGGCCACGATGAGTCCGCGCTGACCGCGTCCAATGGGTGTGATCAGATCAATGACGCGTGTGGTGAGGCGGTCGGGGCGCGTCTCCATCTGGATGCGCTTGTTGGGATTTACCGCTTTCAATTCTTCGAAGAGCGGCAGATCACGAATCTGATCCGGCGGCAATCCGTTGACTTCGGTGATTTCCGTAACCTGCGGGCCGCGATTGCCCATACGTTCGACGCCTTTGACGAAGAGGCCTTCGCGCAGGCCGAGATTGCGAATCCACTCAGGTGAGACCCAGGGATCCTGCGGATTCTGTGCCCAATGGCGGGATCTCTGGCGGAGGAATCCGTAGCCCTTCGGTGTGATTTCCAAAATACCTTCGCTGGGCATCGGCGGGCCAAGGGGGCGTTCCGGTGGTGGCTGCTGTTGTTCGCCACCCTCGCCTTGATTCTGTGGCTGAGACTGCGGGTCGCCGCGCTGCTCGCGATTGTCGCGATTGCGTTCGCGCCAGCGGTTGCGCTTGTCCCATTTGCGGAAGCGACCACCGCCACCACCGCCGCGATTCTGATGATCATGGTGCGGACGTTGCTCGAAATTTCCCGGTGGTCTGCCGGATGGCTGTTGTGTCGCGGGCGCATCGAAAGCCGGAGCCGCAGGAGGACTCATCGGAGCGGGAGCTGCAACGGGAACCGGTGCCGCCGGTGGTCTGGATTCAACTGGAGCAGGCGCAACGGGCGGGGCTTCTGCTGGTGCTGCAGTTTCAGTTTTTCGAGCTGCACGTTTTTTCGCTGGTGGCTTGGCTTCGACGGCTGTGTCTGCGCTGGTGCCGTTGCCGCGGGCTGCTGCCACTTTGGTGGATTTTTTTGCCGCACGTTTTTTTGCAAGCGGTGCGCGCGATTCTTCAGG
>JAIOQF010000117.1 GCA_021413535.1 Verrucomicrobiota bacterium | reverse complement strand
GCAATGTGTCATTTACCTCTGGATCGGGAACGCCGTGCTGGAAATCCGTCAGATGTTCACCATTCATCTCCTCTGGATGTTCCTCACTTCGCTTACCGGCGCCTGTATGGGGCTGCTGGTATCCTCCATCGTGCATGACTCCCGCACGGCGTTGAACATCATTCCGCTGCTCCTGATTCCTCAGATCATTCTCGGCGGAGCCCTCATCAAATATGAGGAAATGAACCGCAATCTCGACTTCGTTTACTCCATCCGCCGCTGGGTGGATAATAAGTCAGGCGACGACTCCAGTGCGGCCAGCAAGCTCAAGGTGCCGCTGATTTGCCAGTTCATGCCGCTGCGCTGGTCTTACGAGTCCGTCATCATCTCCCAGGCAAAACTCAATCCGCTCACCCGCAGCCAGGAATTTTTGGAAAACCGCATTCAGTCGCTCATCCCCCCCGCCGGAGAGCAGATGACCACATTGCAGCGCCAGGAACTCGACCGCGCCAAGCAGGCGCTCGCGGTTGTTTCCGGACTTCAGGACAATGATGCGGATGATATCACGCGACGTCTCAATCGCATTCAAGAGGGCATTGAATCGGGCAAGATCGACCCAGAGTTGTTGGATCCGCCGAAAGGGCGCCGCACGATCAGTGCTGAAGAAATTTTCGTGAACCGCAAGGTGCTCGATCTCGTGACCAAGGCGGAGATGGAACGCGAAGATTATCGACGCACCTTCAGTCCTAATGTGTTCTTCGGCACGGTGCGAACCTATCCCTTGTTTACTCCGGCGGAGGCCGTGGTGGAAAAACCCGCGGCGCGCCGGGATTCGCCCAAACCGTGGTATCAGGAGATCCGCATTGAAACACTGACGCTCAATGCCACGGTGATGATCCTGACGCTCGGTTTGGTCATTGGCGTGCTTCAGTTCTCGTTGCGCCGGCAGTTGTCTCGGGTGTGAGGATGTGCAGGTGATGTATCTCGATTCTCTTTCCGTGCGATGATTGAGAAGTGAGGTGAAGCGAGATGCATCCCTGCTTTTACTTCAGTGCTTCAGGAATTCCACAAGCTCACAGCCGGGCATCGGATTGGGAGTTTCACAGCGCCAAAGCCACACGGGCCGGGACTTGCCAAACGACTCCGGTTTGCCATTGAGGATGCGGGTTTCACCGAGCATGTCCGCGCCGGGACGCACGATCACTGATTTCGCAGCGACACTGCCCTTGAGCAGCGCACCGGGATGGAGCACCACGCTGCCTTCACAAACGAAATCTCCCGTGACCCTGCCGTGAACGATCAGCTCCCCGGTGCGCACTTCCTGGAGAAACTGAACTTCACAATACGGTAGCACCTCGACACGGCGCGCCCTGATCGGGACTCCGATGATGTCACTCCCAGCATATCGGATTTCAGGAAGATGAGGGCGGTTCATCAAGCCCGTGCTGCGGTCATCTACCAGCTTCAGTGTTCGCAGGCAGATCGGGCAGCTCGGTGAGGTGGCCTCACCTGCAGTGGCCAGGTTAAAAAAATAATCCCGGTGCTGCGCCGGCAATTCATTCAGCCGCAGCGCCATCATCTCCGAGTCCAGCAATTCGATCCCTGACTTTTCCGCGATCAGACGCGCGGCAGGAGTGAAGCCTCCCGGAGAAATAAACATCCCGTGCTGCATCTGCCGATGTTCGAGCTCCGCGGTCAATTGCATCAGGCACTCGCCAGCGGCCATCCATTGATTCCAGCGGGTCAGCCGGACCAAGGTGCCATCTTCCACTGGGGCATCCCCACGTGTGATGACGAAATCAGTCTGACCATCAGCGCTGAGGGTGGTTTTGCCCAGCTTGAAACCGTAGGACGTGGACAGCGCGCGGGTCAGTTGCGTGATGCGCATCCAGTCCAGTCCAGCAATAACTTCGCCCGTCCACCGGGGGTGTAATTCATCGACCTTGGTGCTGGGGTCGGCTTCAATCATGACCAAAGTGCAGTCGCAGCGAACTATAGGGGAGGGGGTGCCAGATTCAACTCACGGTATCTGGCCTTCTGTTTTTCATTTGCCCCACGCCAATCCGCGAGGATGATGCGCACGCATGTCTGCAAAATCCCAGGCCGAAACCCACGCGAAATTTGCCCGTATCGCGACACCGGAGCATCCGTTCAAATTCGCTTCAGGTGCGAAGTTTGATGATCTCACCCTGGCCTACGAAACGCACGGCCGGCTGAATTCTACGAAGAGCAACGCCATTTTATTGTTTCACGCACTCTCCGGCAGCCAGCACGTATCCGGTCTGTGCCGCGCTGTCGCGGGGACAGACGAGCGCTGGACAGAAGACTGCCAGCAAGGCTGGTGGGAACCCTTTATCGGTCCCGGCAAGGCGCTGGACACGAGCCGTTACTTTATCGTCTGCGCGAACTATCTGGGCGGCTGCTACGGCAGCAGCGGGCCGGCTTCGATCAATCCCAAAACCGGCGAACCATTTGGCGCGGCGTTTCCTCCGGTGCTCACGAGTGATGTCGTGCGCTCGCAGGCCATCCTGCTTGATCAGCTGGGCATCACGAAACTCCATGCGGTCATGGGGGCTTCGATTGGCGGGATGATGACTTTGAATTTTGCCACGATGTTTCCCGAGCGGGTGAATTTGGTGGTGCCCATTGCCAGCGGCCTGCGCACCACGGTGCTCACGCGCCTGCATGTTTTCGAGCAGGTCATGGCCATCGAAAACGATCCTCACTTTCGCGGCGGAGATTATTATGACGGTGCCGCCCCGGAATACGGGTTGGTCCTAGCGCGCATGATCTCGCACAAAACTTTTGTGCATCTCGATGCCATCGAGCGACGCGCCCGCGGAGATGTGATTCAGCGCGGCGACCAACTGGCGTGGTTCAAACTGGGCCACAACGTTGAGAGCTACATGCTGCATCAGGGGAAGAAATTTGTGAAGCGCTTTGACGCCAACACCTACCTGCGCATCTGCAATATGTGGTTGCGCTTCGATCCCTTGCGGGACGCCAAGGTGCGGAGTTACGAGAAGCTTTTCGCAATCTCGAAGAAGCACAATCATCACTACCTCATTTTCAGCATCGACTCCGACTTCTGTTTCTATCCCGAGGAGCAGGCGGAGTATGTCCGGGCGCTGGAGAAGGCGGGCGTGTCGGCGATGCACATCACGGTGCATTCCGAAAAAGGGCATGATTCATTTCTGCTCGAGCCCGATCTGTTCACTCCGCATCTGGCCTACACCCTTCGTCGCGGCACGACCGAGATGGAGGACAGTGAGAAGAATGATCCCGGTCTGTAGGACGCGGTGCTGCCTTCGGATTGCGAGCAATAGGTCGACATGTGTTGAGGAATTTGATGTTTCAAATCAGCGTAATCTCCGAAATCTCGGATTAAATCAGTGATTCGATTAGTAAAATGAAAATCAAACCCGCAAGACTGTGAGTGAAGACGAAGATTATTTGAAGCACGCCATCCGGCAGGCGCGTGAACACAAGGATGCAGGTCATGGCGGGCCCTTTGGCGCTGTGATCGTGCATGAGGGCCAGATCATTGCCGAAGGCTGGAATCAGGTCACAGGCACCAACGATCCAACCGCCCATGCAGAAGTCGTCGCCATTCGTGGCGCGACGGCCCGGCTGGGACGGTTCTCCTTGGAAGGGTGCACGCTCTATACCAGTTGTGAACCATGCCCCATGTGTCTGGCAGCAGCATATTGGGCGAGGGTGGAGGGCATCGTGTATGCCGCCACCCGGCAGGATGCGGCAGAGATAGGCTTCGATGATGAGTATCTCTATCAGCAACTGGCCCTGCCCATCCAGCAGCGAAGCCTGTCCATGCAGCAAGAACAGCGGGATCAGGCGCTGGAGGTTTTCCGGGCCTGGCAAAACAAATCAGACAAGATTTGTTACTGAGCCGAGTTCAGTTTTATTGCGTTCGACACGGCGTCTCAGAGTGATCTCAGGTGTGCAACGACGATGATACGAAAGCATCTGTGTTCAAGCTTCGCTTGCCAGTCGCATCTTTGTGTGAAATTTCTTGTCTCACTTTTCATTCGGCCCGAACTCTGAATCCACTCAGCTTTTCTAAATGAGCACCACCCGCGTCCTCCTAACTACCACGTCATTTCAAGACACTCCTGGCATTCATCACGACATGCTGGCCAAAACCGGATTCGAGATCGTCCGCGAACGTGGACCACTTCCCGAGAGCAAAATGCTCGCTCTTGCCGGTGAGTTTGATGCTTATCTTTGCGGTGATGATGCGCTCACACGCGCGGTCATTCAGAAATCTCTGCCGCGACTCAAAGTTATTTCCAAATACGGCATCGGCCTCGATAAGATCGACGTTCCCGCCGCCACGGATCTGAAGGTGCCAGTTCTCTTCACGCCAGGCGTCAATCACACCACGGTCGCCGAACACGCGTTCTGCTTGATGCTCGCCGCCATGCGTAATCTGGTCGTGGAGGCCAACCATGTAGCTGCTGGCCGCTGGACGCGCATCACGGGCAGCGAACTCTGTGGCAAGACACTGGCCATCGTCGGCTTCGGACGCATCGGTAAAGAAGTCGCCATCCGCGCGAAGGCATTTGGCTTGAACGTCATTGGCTACGGCAACTATTGGGACGAGGATTTCGCCCGCTGGTATGACGTCAAGCGCGTCGAAAACCTCGACGATGTTTTGCGTCAGGCTGACGTCATCTCGCTGCACACCAAGCTCACCGCCGCCACTAAAGGTCTGATCAATGCGAAGAATTTTCCGCTTATCAAAAAGGGGGCTGTCATCGTCAACACCGGTCGCGGCGAACTCGTTGATCTTACGGCGCTGATCGAAGCGCTCAAATCCAAGCAGCTTCTCGCCTATGCTGCCGACGTTCTCGACCAGGAACCACCGCCCGCCGATCATCCGTTGCTCGGTTTGCCCAACGTCATTCTCACGCCGCATATCGGCTCCCGCACGCACGAGAGCGTGCAGCGCCAGGCTAGTTGCGCGGTGGAAAATCTCACGCGCTACCTATCGGGCAAGGAGCCGGTCGCTCGAGCCAATCCGTTCTGATTTACAGCTTCTAAAGTTATCCATCTTCCCACACCATGAGCCTCTCCATCAAATCCCGCGAATCCTGTGCCTTCGATCAGCTTTCACTTGGCGAAGTTATGCTCCGTCTTGATCCCGGTGAGGGGCGGATACGCACCGCACGCAATTTCCAAGCTTGGGAAGGTGGCGGCGAATACAACACCTCGCGCGGCTTAAGAAAGTGTTTCGGCTACAAGACCGCCGTCGTCACCGCATTCGTTGATAATGAAATCGGTCATCTCATTGAAGACTTCATCATGCAGGGCGGTGTCGCCACCGACTTCATCAAATGGCGCGAGGACGATGGCATCGGCCGCACCGTCCGTAACGGACTCAACTTCACTGAGCGCGGCTTCGGCATTCGCGGTGCCGTTGGCAACCCTGATCGCGGCAACACTGCCGCCTCGCAGCTCAAACCTGGCGACGTCGACTGGGATCACATCTTCGGCAAGCTCGGTGTCCGCTGGTTTCACACCGGTGGCATTTTTGCCGCTCTCTCTGCCACCACGGCGGAGTTGACTGTCGAAGCCGTGAAGGCCGCCAACAAGCACGGCACCATCGTCAGCTACGATTTAAATTACCGCCCCTCGCTCTGGAAAACCATCGGCGGCCTGAAGAAGGCGCAGGAGGTCAATCGTGAGATCGCCAAGTATGTCGATGTCATGATCGGCAACGAAGAGGACTTCACTGCATCGCTTGGTTTTGAAGTGAAGGGTCAGGAGAAACTCGGGCATATCGAGACCGATGCCTTCAAGGCCATGATCGAGACTGCCGTTAAGGAGTTTAAAAACTTCAAGGTCGCCGCGACCACGCTGCGACACGTCATCACCGCTACCAAGAATGACTGGAGCGCGATCCTCTGGCACGATGGCAAGTTCCATGAAAGCCGTCAGTATCCCGGCTTGGAAATTCTCGACCGCGTCGGCGGCGGCGACAGTTTCGCTTCAGGCGTGCAATTTGGTTTCATGGAGTTCAATGATGCCCAGAAAGCGGTCGAATACGGTGCCGCTCACGGCGCACTGGCTTCGACGACGCCGGGTGACACGAGCATGGCTACGCGCAAGGAAGTTGAAAAGACGATGGGCGGCGGCGGCGCACGCGTGGTGCGGTAACTGATGGGAAAGCTGATAGCTGATAGACGCTTTCTCTGAAACTCAGGCTATCAGCTATCAGCTTTATCAATCCACATCCTCCAGTCTCGCGAGTGAGCCGCCGCTGATGCGACCGCTGTAAAGTTCGACGGCGCGGCGCGAGATGATGTCGATGATTGCGGGTTGCAGGGTGCGCGCCGCCACATTTGAAACAGCCATCGAGGCCCAGACCAGCGGGCTCTTGAAGCGCAGCACCTGCCACACGGGCAGGATTTTTCTATACCATCGGCCGAACTTCTGCATGGTCTCGTGCTGCACGATTTCGCGTCCTTTCTCCCAAGTCCGCAGCGCGGTGTGGGCGCTCACGTCCACCAACCGGCCCACGGTGCGAGTCTGGAGAAACTCGGTTACGTCGGATGCGGCAAGTTGAATGGAGCGGGTGAAATGGCTCAGGCCGGGGGCGAGCATGGGCTTGGGTGATTCGGGATGATAAATCATGGCAATCTCGCGAACCAATCGCGGGACTTCGTCAATCAGGGGTGTGAGCCATTCTGGATTCGGGTCTTTACTCCAGCGCAATCGCTTCTTGCAATCGTCAATCGCCACCAGCGCCATTCGGTCGCGTTCCCCTGGTGCATCAAGAAACAACTCGGCTGCCGTGGCATGTTTCGTGGCCTTTAAATCGGCGGCAAATCGCAGTCCTTGCCAAATCAAGACCGTGCCCAGTCCGCAGACCAGACCGGCAATGAATAGAAGGAAGTGACTCAGCATGTCTAACTTTCTTGAAGCGTTGCATCGGTTCGTGCAAGCTCGCAATGTATTTTGATCGTGCAGCAAGCCCGCCATGAATCTCCTGCTTCGTTTCTATTTTCGAATTCTGTGGGCCGCTTTATGCGGATTGCTGCTGGTCGGAGAGTTTCCTCCGTTCAATGCATATGGATTTCTGGTGGTGCCATCGATTGCCGGGCTGCTGCTGTTGCTTCGCGGCATGCGCGGACGTCGAGCACGAATGATTGGTTTTGCCTGGGGCATGGCGGCATTCGGCGGCAGTGTGTCCTGGCTTTGGGGATTGTTTCAGTGGTTCGCACTGGCGCTGTTTGCGATCCTCGCGTTGTTCATCGCCTTGTTTGCGTGGATGCAAAGCAAGGCCGAAGAGCGAGGTCTGAACGGATGGAGCCTGATTTTATTTACGACTGTCAACTGGTCAGCATGGGAATTTATACGAGCGGAGCTGTTCCCATTGAAGTTCCCCTGGATCACTCCTGGAATGGCTTGGGGACCGGGAGCGTTGCTTCCATGGGTCGGCGTCTACGGGATGAGTGCGCTTCTGGTCTTGGTCGTGAGCCTCGTGGTATCAAAGCGTCCGCAGATGATTGGCATGGGAGTTCTTTTGTTGTTAGCGTTGGTCTGGTCGCGCATGTGGTCGCCTGTGGAAGTTGATGCCAGCAGGGCCGTTCACATCGCGGCGGTGCAGGCGGAATCGGTCTCGATGGAGCATCGTATTCAGCGAACGGAAATGCTTGCGCCCGATGTGCGAGTCGCGATCTGGCCGGAGTATTCCATTCCCTACGATCTCCGGGCCAATTCTTCTGACTACCAGCGCATGGTTCAGTTGTGCAAAGTTAAAAATTTGATTTTGGTTCTCGGCACTGAGACGCCTTTGCCGGATAAATCTGGAACGTGGAATACCGCGTTGACGTTGGATGCATCGGGAGTGCTGGGCGAACACTACAAAGTTCATCCAGTTCATTTCTTTAATGATGGTGTCCCGGGAAAATCATCACTGCCGGTGAAGACTCCGCTGGGAATGATGGGCACACCTATTTGCTTTGATTGCGACTACGAAGGCGTGGTTCGGAAAATGACGATGGCTGGTGCGGAATTTTTTTCGGTGCCAAGCATGGACGTGGACTCGTGGGGTGCGCGTCAGCACCAGCAGCATTCAATGTTGTTTCGGATTCGCGCCTGTGAAAATGGTCGATGGATGGCGGTGTGCGCCTCGTCTGGAATCTCGCAAATTGTTGATCCGCACGGTTATCAACATGGCAGCCTGCCTCATTCGGCGGTGGAGGAACTTTCCGGCATCTTGGCGAAAGAAAACACGATTACCTTCTACACAAGTTATGGATGGATCTTCCCTTGGGCATTGTTTGTGACCGGCATTGTTTGGTGGGGATGGCTCTTTATTCCACAAAGGTGGCGCAGAAGTTAGCGGATTGATTTGAATCCGATTAGAGGAATAGGGTTGCCTGATGGGCAACAAGCGCCATGATTCGCGCCATCATGTCCAAACTGAATCTGTTTGATCTTTCGGGCCGCACCGCTGTTGTCATCGGCGGCACAGGCGAACTTTGTGGTGCCATGGCCCTGGGCTTTGCCGAGGCGGGTGCCGAGGTGGTTCTGGTGGGGCGTGATCCATTGAAAGCGGAGATGCGTTTAGGTCAGATCACGGCAGCGGGGGCAAAGGGATATTTTGTTGCCTGCGATGTGGCTGAAAAGATCGCGCTGGAAGGACTGCTTTCGGAAGTGATCACCCGCAGCGGAAAGGTGGACATCCTGGTCAATGGCGCGGGCGTCAACTCCGCGACACCTTTTCTCGACATCACTGAGGAAGAATACGATCATATCATGAGCATCAATACCAAGGCGACGTTCCTAGCCTGTCAGGTGTTCGGTCGCTATTTCGTGGACAACAAGATCGACGCGAGTGTGATCAACCTTGGATCCATGTCCGGTCTGATTCCGCTGAGCCGCGTGTTCACCTATTCGATGAGCAAGGGAGCAGTGCACAATCTGAGCCGCAACCTTGCTCGAGAGTGGGCGCCGCTCGGAATCCGAGTCAATACGCTGGTGCCCGGATTTTTCCCAGCGGAGCAGAACAAGAAAGTGCTGGTTCCAGAGCGGGTCGCAAAAATCATCGGGCACACACCGATCAATCGTTTCGGCGAGGCGCGCGAACTTGTGGGCGCTGCGCTGCTGCTGGCGTCAAACGCCGCCGGCTCATTCATCACCGGGCATGAACTTGTCGTGGACGGCGGCTATTCGGCGATGACTATTTAGCGAATGCTCGCTTCTGATTTCGACTACAAACTCCCGCCGGAACTCATCGCTAGTGAGCCGCTGGCGGATCGTGCGGCATCACGAATGATGGTGGTGGATCGCGCGACGCAATCGATCACGCACCACCATTTCACTGATTTAAAATCTTTTCTTCGCGAGGGCGATCTGCTGGTGCTGAATGACACGCGGGTGGTGCCGGCGCGATTCTTCTCGAACGATGGATCGAAAGAACTGCTGCGGCTCAAGGCCATGTCGCCGACCGTGTGGCGTTGCATGGTGAAGCCGGGAAAAAAGTTGCGTGTTGGAAATCAAATCGAGATCGGCGACGCTAGGGGTGTCGTGATGGATGTCTTCGACAACGGCGATCGCTTAATTGAGTTTAATTGTGAAATTGATGAATCACGACACGGTCATCTGGCGCTGCCGCCCTACATGAAGCGTGAAGATAAGGAGTCGGATAAGGAGCGTTATCAGACCGTGTTCGCGAAGCAGGAGGGTTCCATTGCTGCGCCGACGGCTGGGTTGCACTTTACACCGGAAATCCTGCATGATTTGCCCCACGTGTTCATCACGTTGCATGTGGGTGTCGGCACCTTTCAACCGGTGAAGGTGGAACGGATTGAAGATCATGTGATGCACTCTGAGTCTTACGAAGTCAGTGAAGATGCTGCGGGCAAGATTCAATCAGCGAAACGCATCGTAGCCATTGGCACCACTGTTGCCCGCGTTCTTGAGAGTGTCGCCCGGCGTCATGGAAAAGTGGTCGCTGAAAGTGGCGATACTGATATTTTCATTCATCCGCCTCATGAGTTTCGGGCGGTGGATGTGCTTTTGACAAATTTTCATCTGCCGAAGTCCACGCTGTTGATGCTGGTCAGCGCGCTCGCGGGCAAAGAGCTGATGTTCCGCGCCTACGAAGAAGCGATCTGTAAGAACTACCGGTTTTACAGCTACGGAGATTGTATGTTGCTTGTTTAGGAACTGGATGGAATTAACGGAATTCTACAGAATTATAAATTCAAATGCGCAAAGAAACCGCCGACTGGTATGACACTCCGCAATGAGAATATGTTGAATTACGCGCGGGCGAGACTGAAGAAGCGGAAGCTCTCAGCGGCAATGTGGTGCGACCGCATGGAAGAATTCAAAGTGCCATCGCGTCGGAAGTTCGATCTGGCACATTGTCTGGTGAGCACCTTCAAATATGTGCTGGACGAAGCGGGTGCGGTTTCTCATTTACGGCGCGTTGCGCAATCACTGCGCGCAGGAGGCATTTATGTCTTGGGGATTCACCTGACTGACTATGGAACGGGTCGCGCCGAGCATGAGCGATGGGTAGCGCGCCGCGATGGCATCAGTGTGGTCTGCAACACCCACACTTGGCCGCCGGACCGGCGCAATCGCACGGAAGCGATGCGGACGCGCTTGCGGATTTCCCGCGAAGGGAAAACATGGACGCAGGAGACATATTGGAAATTTCGCACTTACAACGTGGCGGAGGCGAGGGCATTGCTCAAAGCTGCACCGGAATTCACTCTGGTGGCCTGTCACGATTTTCGCTGTGACATGGCACTGACACGCAAGCTTGATGACAGCTATGCGGACGTGGTGATGGTTTTGCGCCGACGCTGAGAAGGTCGCGCGGGAGCGTCGAGATTACTTCAATTTCTTGACTCCCATCGCGCGCACGAATTCGCGTAGGGCTGGACTGGTGACCTTGCCTTGTTTGCGGATGATGCCCAACGGCCGCTTGAGTTCGGCATCTTCAATCCTGATCACGCAGAGGCGACCGTCCTTATCTTCCTTCTCCACTGTGCGACGCGGCACGATGGAGATCACGCCCGCAACTTCCACGGCTTGCTTCACGGTTTCGATGTCGTCAAACTCATGGCGCTGGGCGAAGCTGACCTGATGATCTCGGAGCGCATGGTTGATGGCTTTGCTCGTCGCTGTGTCTGGATCGAAAGCCACGAAGTTTTCACCCTGCAGCTCCCGCAGCTTGATGCGTTTCTTTTTTGCCAGTCGGTGACCTGCTGGACAGACCACGACGAGTTCATCTTCATCGAAGATATCAGCATTAATACCGCCGCCGCTGCGAGGGTAGGGGACCAAGCCGATGTCGGCGCGGCCCGAAAGCACGTCTTCGTAAATATGGGAAGCACGCTTGTATTCCACCTGCACCTGCACCTCGGGATGTTCCGCGCGAAAGGCTTTCAATCGCCGGGGCAGATCATGAAGCCCGATGCTGTAGACCGTGCTGATTCTGAGACCGCCTGCGACGACACCGCTCGATTCCCTAAGCCGGGACGGGATGTGTTTGACTAATGCCAAAATTTCCCGTGCTGCGTGTTCGAAGATGCGGCCCTCGGGCGTGACCAGGAACTTCTTGTTGGCGCGCTCAAAAAACGTCACGCCATAACTGGCTTCCAGCGCGCGAATCTGCTGGCTCACCGCGCTTTGCGTGATTCTGTTTCTAGCGCCTGCGGCGGAAAAACTTCCGAGTTCCACGAGGTCGCAATAAATCTTTAGAGTCTGGAGTTGCATGTCCGGGCGATAAATAGAATGAATAGACGGGTAAAATCCAGCTAATTTATTAATGACTGACATTGCCGAAAATATTGAAGTAGTAAAATCTAGCATCGCAGAAGCTGCACGCCGCTCCGCGCGGGATGCTGAGGATGTGGAACTGCTCGCCGTGTCCAAGACTTTCCCCTCAGAAGTGGTGAGTGAGGCGGTGGATGCCGGTTTGCGGTCGTTCGGAGAGAACCGGGTTCAGGAGTTGCTGGCAAAACAACTGTTGCTTCCATCACACTTGCGCTGGCATCTCATCGGTCATCTCCAATCCAACAAAATCCGCAAAGTGTTGCCCTGTGCCGAGGCGATCCAAGGCGTGGATAGTCTCAGTCTCGCCCGGGATATCGACCGCGTGGCTGCGGAACTGGGCCTGTTTCCCAAGGTTTATCTCGAAGTCAATGTGGCTGCAGAGGCAAGCAAATTTGGCTTCGCGCCCGCGATGCTGGAATCGCAGTTTGAGGACTTGCTGGCGCTCAAGCGTCTGGAAATCCAGGGGCTGATGTGCATCCCGCCGCCGGGGAAGGAACCGGAGGATTCACGAAAGTATTTTATCTTTCTGCGTGAGTTTCGAGATCAGCTTGAGAAACAATCCGGCGCTTCGTTGGCGAAGCTGAGCATGGGAATGAGCCACGACTACGCAGTGGCTGTGGAGGAAGGTGCGACCTTGGTGCGGGTGGGCAGCGCGATTTTTGGAACCCGCTGACGGAAAAAATTGAGTTAATTCCGGCGGGGGCATCGCTTCTGGTTATCAAGTAACAAGTCTTGACTCGGTGGCATCCGACCTTCAATTTCGCGACTGCGTTTTCATTTATCACTTAACTCATAACTCATCACCCATATGTCCATTAAAGTCGGAATCATCGGAGCTGGCGGCATGTTGCAATGGCCCCCGGAGCTGCCGCCAAGGCCGCGGAGAAATGGGGCATTGCGAAGTCTTATGAATCCGTGAGCGCCATGCTCAAGGGCAGCCCGGAGATCAAGGCGGTCAGCGTCATCGTGCCCAACAAATTCCACAAGTCACTGACGATCCAGTGCCTCCAGGCGGGCAAGCACGTCTTTTCGGAGAAGCCACCGGCATTGAATGCCAAGGAGGTGAAGGAAATCATCGTGGCTGCCAAGAAGGCAAATAGGAAAGTGCTTTTTAACTTCAACAACCGCGCCCGGCCTGAATCGCAAGCGATGATGAAATACATCAAGGACGGTGTGGTCGGAAAGATCAATTCCGCGCAGGCCAAGTGGATTCGCCGCACCGGCATCCCCGGCTTCGGCGGCTGGTTTACCACCAAGAAACTTTCCGGCGGCGGACCACTCATCGATCTGCTTCATATGGTGGATCTCGCCATGTATTTCATGGGCTATCCCGAACCCGCGCACGTGCTCGGCCAGACGTTTTCCGATTTCATTCAGGACAAGCAATTCAAAGGCCCATGGGGCATCCCTGACCGCGTGGGCGGCACGACAGATGTGGAAAACGCCGCGCACGGTTTTGTCACCTTCAAGACCGGCCAGGTGCTCAGCCTCCAGGTCTCCTGGGCTGAAATGGTGAAGCGCGAAGAAGTTTCCGTCGTTTTCCAAGGCACCAAAGCCGGCGGCAAAGTCGAACGGCTCTTCGGTATTGACGGACTCGACAACACGGCCATCGACACCTGCGAACTCTACGTTCAGGAGAACGGCAACAGCGTGAACCGCAGCATCGTCACGCCAGCGTGTGAAGACATGGGCCGCATTGGCTCCGCAGCGAACTTCATCGAAGCCATCACCGGCAAAGCCACCGCACTGAACACGCCCGAGCAGGCGCTTCGATTGATGCAGGTGATCGATGCGATCTACGCTTCCGCGAAGACGCGCAAGCCGGTGTCGATTTGATCATGCTACGGCTGTTGAATATGACAGATCGCTATCCCTCGGTCCAAATCTACATCACCAACAATCCCCGCAAGGTCGGCCTGCTCTTCTTGTTCGTCGGAATTGCTTTGATCTACTGGAAGGTTGTTCAACCGATTCAGATTGCGGAGGAAAGGACGCAAAAGATTTTACTTTCGATGAAGTTTACGATCTTGGGCGTGGTGGGCTGTGTTTATGGCCTCATCTACATCATCTTCGGGCCAAGAGCGGCCCCTCTGCTTCGCCCGGCAGCAGGAGAATCAAGGGTCGCCGCGTTCATTGCCGCCATTCTGGCCTGTGGAATCGGATACGCCATCTATCTCGGCGTAAAGCATTACGTGGGATCGAAGGGGTATCTGTGAGGCTGGTGAACGAAGCGCCTGTCAATTGAATGGGGTCACGTAGTGGTGCTCATGTGCGTGGTCTCCCGATGCTCACTCCGCGTCCAGTCAGAAAGCCAACGACTGAAGTGAAGGCCACGAATAAGAGCACGCACGAAAGTCCCTGTTCTCGTGGATTGAGTCCCATCCAAAGGAAAAGCCGTGTCGAAGCATCGCTCAATCCAGAGCTCCAACCGAGAAGAAGCCAACAGCTGATGGTGACAACAATCGCACCACCAAGCCCCCACCAAATTGAACGCTTGAAAGCCATGGCGTTTGAAGTGCTCTAACGAATAATGTTTGGAGCCAGGAAAATCAGTGCCCCGATTTTTGGGCGAAGAGCCATACATAAAGCTCAGGATTTTTGTAGCTCCGAGTCCAGGCATCATGCAGCGCGTCGGTATACTCGGTGTATTTCGGGTCGCCTCCTGCTTTTTTCAGAGCCGCGATCATGTCTCGCGTGCCCTGAGCCTTGACGACGGGGTCGCCGTCGCAGTGAAAAGCCCAGATGGGCAGCTTGACGAATTTGTGGACGGACTTCGGATCGCCGCCGCCAGAGATGGGAATCGCAGCGGCAAATATCTTGGGATCCAAGGCCAGGGCGCTCCAAGTGCCGAAGCCTCCCATGGAGAGACCGGAGATGTAAGTCCGTTGGGGATCCACCGGAAGCTCCTTTTGGAGATCCTTCACCAACTTGATCACGCTTAGCATGAGCGGGCCATTCCAATAGCTATCGGAGGGGCACTGCGGGGCCACCACGATGACGTGATTGTTTTCGAACGTGCCCTTCGGCGCGAGCTTGGTCGGGTCGTGCTTCAGTTGTTTTTTGTTGTCATTTCCTTTTTCGCCGGCTCCATGGAGGAAGAGAAATAAGGGAAATTTGCCGCCCTTTTTTAAATCGTTGGGAACTCGCAGCAGGAAGGGGAGTTGGCCCTGGTAATTCCCCGGCTCGAATGAACCGGTCCACTGGGCCGCGTATTTGCCGGTTGCGGCGACAGGAGCATTGGCCTCAGCCTCTTTGGCCCGAAGGA
This sequence comes from Verrucomicrobiota bacterium, assembly GCA_021413535.1. Classification (GTDB taxonomy): domain Bacteria; phylum Verrucomicrobiota; class Verrucomicrobiia; order Verrucomicrobiales; family Verrucomicrobiaceae; genus VFKE01. Next base: position 5,780 of record JAIOQF010000117.1, on the reverse strand, counting down.
ATTCGCGATCGGCTTCCGACAGAGTGGCCAGTGCCACGGGAACCGGCTTGACGCTGCCTGGGAGTTTCAGGACGACGCACGCTTCATCCTGGCTGACGAACTCGGCCTCGATCACCCGTCCCTGGATGTCTGTCCATTTGCGTGCCTGGGTGCCGCCGGCGAGTAGCACAAAGGCCATCAAGGAGGTAAAAAATCTTTTCATGACAATTGATGGGATTGAGAATTTGATGGTTCTTGGAGCTTTGCGTGTTGAGCAGTCTAACGCAGAGCAACGATCTGGCTGACAGTGCATGGCACTAGCGATTGGTATGTCTTTATGGATATAATCAACCGATAACAAAAACGAAAACTCCCAGCACATAAAAAATGCTGACGACGACCAAAATTGGGCTGAACCAACTTGGTAAAGATGCCTGCGAGCGTGCTCGCAACCAAAACGCCAGACAAAGCCAGACGACACAAAGGGCACCGGCTGCGAAAATCATGTGCCCGCGAAAACTCTCGGCTCCGGCACTAGGAACAATCGTCATGGCTGAAAGTCCGAAGATGGCAAGCAGACTCATCAAGGCGCAAATCAACGGCATGATAAATAATGCCCTCCTGGGTGACGTCGTGGTGCTCATGTGCGTGGCCTCCCGATGTTCACTCCGCGTGCAGTGAGAAAGCCAACGACAGAAGTTAAAGTTACGGAGAGCAGCACACACCAAAGTCCTTGCTCACGTGGATTGAGTCCAATCCAAAGGAAAAAACGTGTCGAAGCATTGCTCAACCAAGTGCTCCAGCCGAGAACCAGCCAGCCGCAGATCGGGACGACAATGGCACCACTGAGTCCCCACCAGAGTGAACGTTTGAAAGTCATGTTGAGTAGAGATTTTGCGGACACTTACGCTCGATAACGGGAGTGCCGATGATGTAGCCACGAAAATAAAATACCAATAGCCTGCAAAAGAATACCCACAAGCCACCAACCTCCAAGGTAGCCCCACTGAGTAAACTCAAGAGAGAAATAATCATTTGTGACTCATGGATTGTTGATTGATCGCGTTATCATTTCCCACTCTGGCGACTTTTAGAGCTTTCTCATTTTGACGCATTGACCACAAGACCGGAGTATTCCTTTTTCTCTGGATCGTAGCGCAAACTCCAATAATCGTTGCCACCACCCCTCACGATCACGGGCTCGATTCTCCACTTTCTGAACATGCCGACTGGTTCCCTCGTAGGGAAAAAGCGCATAACGACGATCTTTCTGCCGTCATGTTTCTCTGTCATCGGAAGAAGCTGACAGGAATACGCATCCCATCTGGACAAGATCTCCTTGACGTTACTGCGTTCAAGATCGTTGGCCTTTCCGGCAAGCGTGCGCTCCAGATAGGCCCTGCTGCCGAGGAGCATCTCGGGAATGCCTTTTGGTTCCACGGGCCAATCACCATCCAAGACCGCCCAGTTTTCACCCCTGCTCTTCTGAATTTTTGTATCCGCGCCTTGGGGTCCGGCTTTCTCTAGCTCTGTCTGCTTTTTTTGCAAAATCTCCAAGGCATCCAGTCTGGAATGTCCTTTATGGTTCAATCGGTGAATGTGACAATCACCGGATGAGTCGGTGACGGACACGAATATCTCACCGTCCCGTTCCTCGTATGAAAGCTGTCCGGAATGAATCTGCTCAAGGGTCGCCAGACTCAGTGGGAAAGCGGAAGGCTTTTGTTTGCATCCCGTCACGATGCATAGCGCGACAAGAACAAAGGCTAAAACAGTGATGGTGTATTTCTTCATTTTGTAATGCGGGGCTAGACCGAAAGTGATGTGGCGAGAGTGAGCAGGCTCGCGGGAATTGTTTCCATGCGGCAATTCTGAAGTTGGGACGGGCCCTCATCATTGAAGAAGCTTGTCATGACTAGTTCTTGGCATTTCACACAAGAATCTTGCTTTCGGGCCGGGCTTACGGCAGCTCAAAAACTCGGCTCCACCATCTGTTGCGTTCCCATCGGAACAGGATGATGCGTTTGCCGGCGTCGAGTTCGACCAAGGCTGCGGTATAGTGTTCGCCGTCAGCAGCACCGACATGAATCGGACAGGTTTTGCGAATTTCTATCGTGCGGACATTGGTTCCGAGATCGTTCGCCGCGATAATCTTGAGCAAAACTTCGTGACTGGTTGCGGTCTGCAGGAGATCCAGATTTGGACTAAGTCCGTTGACCCACTCTCCATGCGTAGCATCAAGCTGTTGCGTCAACTTACCGATGGGATCATTTTTTGTATCAGATGATGGCGCGGGGATTGAAGCTTGCTGCTGGTAATTTTTCTCCAGAAAGATTTTTTTGATATCCGCTTCAGTCAGCGCTCCGTCGTAAAGACGCACGTCACTGACCAGGCCGCGATAGCTCCAAGTGCCGCCGTCCCGCGCGCCGATGGTCCATTTGCCTGTGGTCGCCCCCAAGCCCCAGGCATTGGTGGCGGTGTTGTCCAGTTTGCCGTCCACATAAATGGAGTAGACATAATCGACCCCGCTCCGGCGCATGGTGCCGGCCACATGATGCCACTGGTTGTCTTGGACATTGGCATGAGATGAGACCGCCTGTTCATAGTGGCCAAAGGTAACGGATGTGCCGTTGTAATCCATGCACAGCCCGATGCCATCAGGACCGCCCCACGAGCCGCGCTCCACGACGTCCTGCCAGCCGGACCGTTCGTGTTTGATCCAACAGGCGATGGTAATTTCCTCGTAGCGGCCTTGGTAAATGTTGCCCAGAGAAACATAGTGCCGTCCGTCGAGCGCTAGGCATTCTCGTCCTTTCTCGGAGTTGTCCCAGACTTTTGGGTCTTCGATTGGCTTTAGCCCGTCGGATGGTCCGCTCATGCCGCTGAGTATCTGTCCGTCATGAGGTGGCTTGCTTGAGCTGTGGTCGTTGACCAATGTGCCTTCACCTTCACTCAACGGCCACCAACCGATTAATTGTGGTGAAGCCTTTGGCGTCTGGGCTGCCGTGGCCATCTGCACGTTCGGGCGTTTCGGCGTCTTTGGCTGTTTACCCTTCTTACTTATAATGTGGCGAACGGTGGCCGGTTGCTCACTTGTGCGATTCTGCGCCGCCGCTTTGAAAACGCCCTGAAGCTCCGCCGCCGTGAGCGCGCGGTTGTAGAGCGCCAGTTCATCAACCAATCCGCCGAAGGAATCGCCATTGCCGATGGGCTGTCCCGTGCGTCGGCCGATGTTGATGGGATATGTCGTCTCCGCCCGGACACTGCCGAAATTATCAGATTTCACCGCGACCCCATCAATGTAAAGCGTCGCTGAGCCGCTCTCTTTGTCATAAGTAAACGCTACTAACTGCCACTGGCCCGAACGAAGCGCACCGTTGGCCGTTTGCAATGCGGTGACCCGGCCATCCGCCGTCTGCGTTTTCAGATGGCCTGTGAGGCTGTTGCCGCCATTGGCCCACAAACTCACACCATCAGTTGTGTCCGAATCCCACTCGACGATCGGTCCGCGCGCGCCGTGGCCGGGCGTCTCGTCAAAAGTCGAGGGTCGGATCCACGCAGTGATGGTCAGGCCGTCACCCGCGCCGACATCCAGTTGCGGGCTTGCCGGGATTCTCAAATAAGCGCTGTGTCCATCCAACCCGAAAGCCCGCCCCACCAAACCGGGTTCATAGGTGACGTTTCCCTGAGGAATGGCGTTGTGCTCGCCGATCGAATCCGCGCCATCTCCTTCCGCCGACCAAAGCGCCACCAACCCCGCAGGCAGAGTCTTCGGATTTCCTGCGCCCAGGACCTCGATGGTGCGGATCGAATTCACAGGCACATCGATTTTGCCAAAGATCGAATCTACCGGCAACGTCGCTGAAACGAACCGCACGGTTAATTTATCACCATTGGTTCCTGTCAGTTGCGCGGTTACGACATTAGTCGCCATCTCGATGGAGCGGATGCCAGCTATGTTTAATTTCACATCACCCAAAATGGAGGAATGGAACTGCCAGGCGGCATCCAAACTTCTCCCGGAGATGCGCGAGCCATCCTTCAAGTTGATGATCAGGTTGCAACCAGGTTCATCGAAAGCGTAGCAAGGCCCGGACGCAGCCAGAAGAAATGCCGTGGAGAGGATGACCAGGACGCGAAGTGTGTTCATGGCGTGCGTTCAAATTGGCGTGGATGGCAGGAGCTGTTTGTGCCAATAGTATTAGGACGTTCAGGGCGCGTGTATCTTGGTTTTTTGTAAAAAATTTGTGATCCGGGGTGTCAGCGGCTCTCGTTGGAAGCTGGTTTGATCGCATCGGATGCGCTCGGCGTAGGCGTGGGCTTCTTGCTGGGATTGGGGTGACGCGGCCAATGTCAATGGATTGGAAGGATCATTTAAAAACCCCCTCCGCTGTGGCCATGCAATTGATTAAGCCATAGATTTCTTGCAGAAGGCTCATCGATACTTTCTCCCCCTTTTTGAATTCCTTGGTGCCCACTTGGATGATGAGCCTACTGCTAGCGTCAATCGAAGACAAACGGATGCTGCCGGAAACAAAGCCGGATTTTGCGTTGCCCCATGGTTCTTTCACCTGCTCGATGAGCAGCGGAGTAGAAAAAGGGATGTAAGGGGGGGCGTGCGCCTTGGCGTCAAAGTGCGGGCGGCTGAGTTCGATTTTGTTCTTGGGCAGGTTGGATAGGTCAATTTCGAATGCATCACCCACGCGAACCGGCCCATAGGTGGGAAAGTTTCCGATGATCTCCTTCAGCACGCCCGTCACGATGAGTCCCTTCACGAGGTGCGCGTTCTTAGCTTCGGGTTTTTCGGTGGCCGTCGAGGTCTTGGAATCGCTCTTTTCGCTGCCGTCTTTCGCTTCGGCTTCGACTTGCACCGGCTCGTCGGGCCTGATGGTGACTTGCTTTGGACTTGATGGGCTAATTTTGACGTCTTGGCTCCTCGTCATCATCAGCACCACCGTCAAAGCCGCGAGCACGAGCAAGAACGCCGCCCACCAACCGTAACGCCGCCAGACCCGGTAAACGAGATAGAGGAACCCGAGGAGAAGCAGGGTGGCCTTCCACGGCAGGTGGAGAGGCTCATTGCCAAATTGCCGGACGACAGGGCTCTCAGTGCGAAGACGTGCGGACCCCAGCATCTCCACCTTCATCACAGCCATTTGCTTGCGCGCGCCCACACTCTTGGATTGGATGATCGTCAGTGCGCCAAGTTCCAGGCTGTTGGCGAAAATGAAATCACGCGCGCCGGTTGCGGGCACATCGCGTTCGAGCACTAAACGGACGCGCGTCCCGGCGGCCATAAGCGTTGGTTTCACATAAAGCGTATTTTTTTTGTATCCCGAGCCGCCGGAACCGCTCTCATCCACCAGCGGCAACTCTGGAACCTTGATCCTTCCTTCGCCCCCGCTGCGAACCACCACATTCGTTGGATTGGTCATTTGCACTGCGTTGGCATCTTCCAAATCGCCCGGACGCAGATCCCTCTCTTCAAAATCCGCAGGAGCTTCAAACACATACACAGTGACGCGAAACTCCGCACTAACGGCCCGGTTCACGTCTTCTGCCTGCCTTCTTGCCTGTTCCATTTCTTGCAGCTTTGTGCGTTCATAGTCGGCGTAGGAAACAAGCGACACCACCAGCCCGCCGAGCGTGAGGACGCCTGCTCCGATGGCGGCAATCTTTCCAAAGCGGTCGCGCCAGCTCATCAGGCCGAAGACGAGTGAGAGCAGCAGCGCCACCGCGCCGAAAGGCACCGCCGATGCCGCTTTGTAGCCAGACTCCGGCAACACCGCCATCAACAGCAG
>JAIOQF010000114.1 GCA_021413535.1 Verrucomicrobiota bacterium | reverse complement strand
CGGCGAAGTGATAGAATTCGTCCTCGGTGAAATTAAACGTCGCGCCATTGAGCCGGAGTGACTCCACCCAGCACACATAATGAATCGGCATGGAATCGACGAGTGTGCCGTCGCAGTCGAAAATGTAGGCTTTGAAATCGCGGGGCGGTAGTTCGAGCAAGCTCATGATACCGAACTTTCCGCTGCGGTGCCGTTTTTGGCGTTGCTTTCCACGGGCAAATTCTGCGAAACGGGTGCTGCGCCACCAATCAACTTCCGAAAGATGCGCTGGGGCAGGCTGTTGCCTCGTTCTTCCTCGGTGATCTGGTTCTGAGCGCTTTCCTTGGCCAGTTCCCAAGCGCCGGCGAATCCGGGGGCGTTGATCTTCATCTGCTTCTCCGCGCGGGCATACACTTCGAGGTCGCGCGCGAGCTTGTTGTCGGCGCGCTCATTAAGCTGGACAACTTTTACGCGCAGGTTTTCGTTGTCCTTGAGCAGGCGCTCGCGCTCCTTGCTGAGTTCGGTCAGTTGTTTTTGTTCCAGCTCCAGCTTGTCGCTGAGCATGTTTTTGTAACGCTTGAACTCCCGGCTGGTGCGCCAGTGACCGCGCAGGGAAAAGAAAAGCAGCAGGGCACCAAGCGCGAATCCAAGGGCGAGTGCCCAGAGGTGGGTAGAATTCAGTTCCAGATTCATGGGCCGGGAACCTAACCGAGAGACGCGCTTCTGGAAAATAGTTTGTCAACTTTGCGACGGCGGGCGGGGATTTTATTTGCCCTAAAAATTAGATCACTTGATTTGTTAACTTCCATAAAGCAATTTCTAACACTTCTGGTGAGTTCCAACTTGTCTAGAAAGCGAGCCTTGCGTTATATGAACGATTCCGTTTCGTCGTCCTCTAAAGTTCGACACGATCACTATAAATAGAGCCTGCTGATGGAAATACCTTCGACTCCTGCGCCTCAAGGTTCAGAGAACACCGCCGCTCGTCAGGCGGTGTTGGAGGCGATGCAGCCATTCGGTCGGGATATCTGTGAATCTTGGCACGAGGGCGAGCATGAAGGTCATGTGCCGTTGCACGAACGCGTGATGGAGCAGCTGACCGCCTTGCGCGGCAGTGAGCGACGCATCTGCTCGGACGGGTGGCGGCCATGCTGCAGAAGGATGTGGTGCCGGCTACGCTTCCCTGGCAGACGCCGGAAGGTGCGACTTGGGAGGCAATCGGGCGCGGCGTCATTGATGATCTGGTGCGCGGAAATCAGCTGCAATCGGTGTGTGGCGGAGTCAATGCCACGCTCTTGCGCCGGCTCATTCAGACGGGTCGCATTCCCAGCACCGATCCGGCGCAGGCGTTGCATGTTCTTGGGCAGAATCCGATGGAGCTTTTCTCGCCGACAGGCTCCGCGCGTGTCATCGGCGACTGGTTTCGAAAACACTTCGCGCAACTGAGCAGGACGCTGGCGGATATCGCCAGCCTCGATAGCGCTGCTGCTGCGGAGGCGTGGCTGCGCGCAATGTTTGAATATCTGGAGAAGCCTGATGCGGCATCGTTGGCGGCTTTGCAAAACCTCGCGGCGCATGATTCAGCGCTGCAAGTTCCGCGTTTCCTCCGGCTAGCCGCCGCGTGGAAGCCGGTAGTGTTGATCGCGGATCACATGGATGCGTTTTATCGCGATCCGGCGGCTGGTGTGACGCTGGCGCGATATGCGCTGGAGCTGGCATCGATCCCGGCGGTGCACGTGGTGCTGAGCATGAACCAGGATTTGTGGGATACTTCATTCGGCCCGCAGCTTCCGAGCGCGCTGGAAGACCGATTGAATGCGCGTGGTGTTTCACTGCGGGGACTGACGGATAAGGACGCGCAAGCCATCATTGACCTGAGATTGCGCGAGGCTGGTGTGCGTGATGACGAACATCTGGGTGCGGAAGATGAGCTGCGCCAGCTGGCCGAATCACTGGCTCGAGAGCCGCAAGGTCAGCATGTCGACATCGCGAATGCTCCGGCGGCACCGGTGCATCCGGTCGATTCCCAAGCGGTTTCTGAAATCGCATCCGAGTCCTTTTTATCGGATGCACCAACGGCCATGACTGCGCCAGCGGAGCCGCCCTTGGCGCCGGCGGTGGCGCGCTCGCGTGAGAGTGAAGATCAGCGCGCCAACTTTCAGAAACTGCGGCAAATGCTGGCCAAGCTTCGGGTGGCGACGGGTTCTGTGCCGCCGCCGAGCGCCAGTTCTGCCGCTCCGAAGCTGGAGGAACCGCCGGTCGATCTGGCGCTGGAATCAACCGAGCCGCTGCAAGATTTGCGGGTGCGCTTTGAAGAATTGCGCAGGGAAATGGCGCAATTGCCGCCACCCCGGATGGATTGCGAGGCATTGGGAACGCTGGTGCGTGTTGCGGGCCGGCGTTTTCCGGTTGTGCGTTATGACGAAGTGGAACTGCCGGGACTGTCCGGTCGTTCCTTGCCGCGATGGAGCCTGCAAGGGATGGAGATTGTTTTTGGCATCGAGGATTTCGCCGACTCACGTTTCTGGAAAACGATATCTTCTTTCGTAGCGGGACGCGTGGCGGAACTGGGCGAGCTGGCAGCGCAAACCGGCGATACGTCGCCGCAGTTAAAACTCGTGATCTTCAAGGGTGATGTGGAGACGCCGACGTTGAACTCGTTGCTGGCAGACGAGACTATTCCTGGAGTGATCCGGCAGAACGTCGACGTGGTGCATCTCGATCCCCGAAGCCTGTGCCAGCTGCATGCCATGCGTCAGGTGATTCGTGAATCCGATTCCGGTGCGCTCCATACCAACGCCACCAGCGTGCTGGCGGCCTTGGCGAATGAGCTGGATTTCTTTTGGAAGCGAGTGACGAGGCCGAAGGGGCAGTAGGACGGAAGGCGAATTATAATGCCGACGCACTGAATTTGCCCTGTGAATGATTCGTGCTAGTCTCCGGCACCATGTCGACACTCCTTCGCGTAAACCAGCTTCAGGTGTTTTTTCCAGTGCACGCAGGACTGCTTCGCAGGAAGGTCGATGAAATCAAAGCGGTGCACGATGTGAGTTTTGCGATTGAAGAAGGCAAGACCCTCGGCCTTCTTGGCGAGAGCGGCAGCGGCAAGTCCACCGTTGCTCGCGCACTATTGAAGCTCATCAAGGCCACGGGTGGCGAAGTCTGGTGGAAGGATAAGGAAATTCTCTCGTTGTCTGAGTCTCAGTTTCGACCGCTGCGCAAGGATATGCAGATGGTTTTTCAAGATCCTTACGGCTCGCTCAATCCGCGCATGACCGTCGAAGAGATCATTGCGGAACCGCTTCGCATTCACTTCCGGCAGCAGAATAAATCTGAGCGGCGGGATAACGTGGCGGCACTCCTTCAACGAGTTGGTCTGCCCAAGGAAAGTCTCTGGAGATACCCGCACGAGTTCAGCGGCGGTCAGCGCCAGCGCATCGGCATCGCGCGTGCGCTCGCGGTGCAGCCCAAGTTTCTTATTTGCGATGAGCCCGTCAGTGCGCTGGATGTGAGTGTGCAGGCGCAAATCATCAACCTGCTGCGCGATCTTCAAGATGAGTTTGGGCTGACTTGTTTGTTCATCGCTCACGATCTTGCGGTGGTGGAACACATGAGCGACGAGATCATCGTCATGAATCGGGGACGCATTGTCGAGCATGGTCCGGCGGAGCAAATCTGCGACAACCCGCAGCATGAATACACCCGTAAACTGCTGGCGGCGGTGCCGACGCTTTGAATGAAATGCTAAAATGAAGAATGTTGCTTCAAATTGGACTGGCAACAGTAGCGTGGTGATTCCGCATTTCAGTATTCCAATTTTCTCTCTTTTCCTTCTTCCCTTGTCCTTGTCCCACCCATGACTCCGCTCTTCAGAAAGTTTCTCAGCATGAACTGGCTGCTGCTGGTCAACATGCTTGGCCTTCTCATCTGGGGCATTTATGCGATCTACAATGCCTCCGCTTTCCGGGTGGATGAACCGGTGCTGGCGATGAAGTGGCGCTCGCAAGCGCAATGGGCTGGACTGGGATTGATTATTTTCCTAATTGTCACGCTGATTGACTACAAATGGGTTCGCTGGGGGGCTTGGGGAGTTTACATCATCGGAATCTTGGGACTGATCGCGGTAAAGTTATTTGGCGTTGAAATGAATGGGGACAAAAGTCGCCTGGTCTTCGGCTCGCTTCAGGTGCAGCCGTCGCAAATTGCCATCGTTGGCACCATTCTCGTGCTGGCAGTGGTGCTGGGTGACTTGCACCGCATCATTCCTGCGTTCCGGCATCATTGGTTGCGATTGCTGGTGTCCGGTCTTCTGGCAGTGGTGCCGATGGCCATGGTGCTGAAGCAGCCTGACCTTGGTTCCGCCGCAGTTTACGGCCCGGTGGTGGTGTCCATGCTGCTCGTGGCCAGCATCCCGTTTCGGTATCTTATTTCACTGACTTTGATTGTGCTCACCGTGGTGCCGCTGGCCTACTTCTTTGGGTTGAAGCCCTATCAGAAAGCCCGCGTCGAGGTCTTTTACAAAGTTCTCACCAATCAAAAGGTGAACATCAGAGGCGACGCCTATATGGCCAACAACATCCAGCTTGCGGTCGGTTCGGCGGGTTTGGATGGCAAGGGGCCGATGTCGGAGAAAGTTCCTGAGCGACGCTCGATTCACCGCACTTTGTTTTCCAAGACTGAGTCCATCAACGACTTCATCTTTGCTGTGATCATCGAGGAGTTTGGCTTTCAGGGTGCGGTGCTGCAAATTGCCGCCACCGCGCTCCTGGTGCTGCAATGTATTTTCGTGGCATTCTATGCGCGTGATCATGTGGGGCGACTCATTGCCATCGGCGTGGTCGGCATGCTCGCCGCCCACTCCTTGCAAAACATGGGGATGATCCTCGGCGTGATGCCCATCACCGGCATTCCACTCCCGTTCATCAGTTATGGTGGAACATTTCTCGTGGTCTGCTTCTTCCTCATGGGCATGATTCAGAGCATTTGGATTCATCGAGAACTGTCGCCCGTCCAGAAATCTGGTCGGCCAGGTGAGATGGCGGATGATGACTGATGGCTGGCCGAATAGGCGCTTTGATTACGAGGACTTTATCCACGCCATCGTCTTCTCCGCCAGCCGGTCAAACGCGGTCACACAAAGTTCGAGATGTTCTTCCTTGGTATCTTCAATCTTGTTGTGGCTGATGCCGCGCAAACTCTGGACGAACATCATCACCGTGGGCACGCCGGCGCGCGCGACTTCAGCGGCGTCATGCAGAGGGCCCGAGGGCAGGCGATGAACCCGGCCGCAGGTTTCGCGAATGGCTTCGTCGCACAGTGCGATCAGTTCGTCGTTGAAGGGACGTGGAGCAATCTGCCAGAGGCGCTCCCATGAAACTTGCACGTTGCCTTCTATAGCGAACTGCTCGCTGGCGTCCCTGGCTTCCTGCAGCATTTGCGCCAGCGCAGCAGCATCGAGATGCCGCTGATCGAGCGTGATGCGGCATTCTTCAATGACGCTGGTCACGATGCCGGGTTTGGTCGTGCAAGAACCGATGGTGCAGACGCCGCCGTGACTGCGTTCGGCAATGCGATAAATTTCAGGACTCATCTTCGCGGCGGCGAGAAAGGCGTCCTTACGGCGGTTCATCGGCGTGCTGCCAGAGTGCGCTGCCTGACCGTGAAATGTGATGGCGTGTCGCTCAACACCAAAGGTGCCAAGCACTGCGCCCAGTGGCAGATCGAGATCGAGCAGCACTGGTCCTTGCTCAATGTGCAGTTCCAGATACGCGGCGGCATTTTGCAATTCCTTGCCGCTGTCTTTCACTCGCTCGAAATCTACTCCAATATTTTTGAGCGCATCAGGCAGCAGGATGCCGTCCTTGTCCCGCAGGTTGCGCGCTTCGTTCATGTCCAGATTACCGGAGCAGGCGGATGAACCGAACAAGCTTTTGCCGAACCGCGCACCTTCTTCGTCCGCCCAGTCCACGAGACGGATGGTCACGGGTGGTTTGCCGTGGTATTGCGTGTTGATGCGCCGGAGAATTTCGAGGCCCGCGAGAACATTGAGACAACCATCGAGCCAGCCACCGTTGGGCACGGAATCCATGTGACCACCGATGAGCAGTGCCTGGTCGGATTCACCGCGCAGCGTGCTCCAAAGATTCCCGGCGGCGTCGCAGTGAGTTTCAAGCGGAAGATCATCGAGTTTTTTTTGCAGCCACGCACGTGTCTTTGACCACATCGGAGTGAAGGCGACTCGTTGCGCGCCGTTGTCATCTCCAGTCAAAGCGCGAAGTTCTTTGAGTTCCGTGACGGTGCGTTTGGGATTTAGAAGCGGGCTCATGCTTATGGTGCTGGGCGTGAGGCTGGCTGATTTTTCCCGGAGTCACTAAATATTAGTGGTAATCCAGCTTCCCGGCAGTCTATGATGGGACAACAATTAATCAAAGGAAAGGCAAACCTATGCCCACGCTCGCCACGACAGTCGACGGTCTGAATCTGCCCAATCCCTTCGTCATCGGATCAGGACCACCGGGGACCAACTTGAATGTCATCACGCGTGCGTTCCGGGAGGGCTGGGGCGCGGTCATTGCCAAGACCGTGAGTCTCGACGCCTCCAAGGTTGTCAATGTCACGCCGCGTTACGCGAAGCTGCTCGCCAGCAATGGTGAAGTCATTGGCTGGGAGAACATCGAACTGATTAGCGACCGCCCCTTCCGGATTTGGGAGGATGAGTTTAAGAAGTGCAAGGACCAGTTCCCACAGGGAGTGCTCATCGCGTCCGTCATGGAGGAATACCGCAAGGATGCGTGGGTTGAAATCGTCCAGCGTTGTGAGGCGGCGGGTGTGGACGCGTTTGAGTTGAACTTTTCCTGCCCGCACGGCTTGCCCGAACGCAAGATGGGCGCGGCCATGGGTCAGGATCCGGACATTCTCGAAGAAGTCTGCGGCTGGGTGAAGTCCGCTGCAAAAAAACCATTCTGGGCGAAGATGACACCGAACATCACTCACATCGAAGACCCTAGTCGCGCGGCACTCAGAGGTGGTGCGACTGGCTTGAGCGCGATTAACACCATCCGCAGCGTTTGTGGCGTGAATCTCGATACGCTGCGGCCCGAGCCCACCGTCGAAGGTTACACCACGCCGGGCGGCTATTCTTCTCGTGCGGTGAAACCCATTGCGCTCCGCATGGTCATGGAAATCGCCACGATGATCCGCAAGGAATTTCCCGGTCGTTCGCTTTCCGGCCTCGGCGGCATCGAGAGTGGCAGCGACGCTGCGCAGTTCATCTTGCTGGGCTCGGATACCGTTCAGGTCTGCACCGGCGTGATGAAGTTTGGCTACGAGTGTGTCAAGCCCATGTGCGACGAGTTGCTGGCGTTCATGGAAAAGCACAAGTTTGAAACGCTAGCGGATTTCAAGGGCCACAGCCTGGATTACTTCACCACTCATGCCGATCTCGTCCGCCGTCAGACCGAACGCAAAGCTGCACAGAAAACCGCCGTGGAAACCAAGAAGATCGTCACCGCCGACGGCGAATGGAGCGGTGATTCCTTCGTGCAACAGTCCAACGCTCTCGCAAGGGAATAACGACTTATGACACCATGCCCGGTATATATTGGCGGTGAGTGGCGCGCGCTTTCCGGCATTGCTGGTTCGCCTGTATTCAATCCCTCCACAGGTGATGTCATCGCCGAGTGCCCGATCGGCAATGCTGCTCTGGTGGACGAAGCGGTGCAGGCTGCTGCCGCTGCGTTCCCTGCATGGCGCGATACACCGCCCGTCGAGCGCGCGCGAGTATTTTTCCGGTATCGACAGCTCGTCGAACAAAATTTTGACAAGCTCTGCCAGACCGTGTCACGCGAGCATGGCAAGACCAACGCCGAAGCCCGGGGCAGTATCTTTCGCGGACTGGAGAACGTTGAATACGCCTGCGGCATTCCATCGCTGCTTTTCGGTGACACACTGGAGAACCTGGCGCGCGGGGTGGACTGCGAGACGATCCATCAGCCGCTCGGTGTTTGCGTTGGCATCACGCCCTTCAATTTTCCCGCGATGGTGCCGCTTTGGATGTTCCCGCTCGCCATCGCCTGCGGCAATACTTTCATCTTGAAGCCAAGCGAGAAAGTTCCGCTTTGCGCCATTCTACTTGGCGAACTGCTGGAGCAGGCCGGTCTGCCCAAGGGCGTGTTCAACATTGTCCACGGCGGACGTGAGGTTGTGGATGCGCTGCTGACTCATCCGAAGGTGCGGGCGATTTCCTTTGTCGGCTCTTCGCCCGTTGCGAAATACATTTACGAAACCGGCACTCGCCATGGCAAGCGAGTGCAAGCCAACGGTGGCGCGAAGAATTATATCGTCATCATGCCGGACGCCGACGTTTCCAATACAGTCGAGGCACTTTCGACCGCGGCCTTCGGCTGCGCAGGCGAGCGTTGCATGG
>JAIOQF010000108.1 GCA_021413535.1 Verrucomicrobiota bacterium | reverse complement strand
GGCACGGTGCGCGTGTTCAAGCCAGAATTTACGGTTCTCCACACCGAGGAAAACCCACAGAAGAAACTGCGACGGGGAGCTGTCGGCACAAACCACGGCAAAACGCCTGACTATAAAGTTGCGACCTGGGGACAAGCGGTCGTCAATAAAATCGACCCAAATGCTCATGTCATGGATGGCTTCAACCCGGAGAATGACAAAGGTATTGAGCCGGGGAGAACCGCTGATTATTTCCAAGCCGCAACAAACGAGCCGGTCACGGCTCAGAGCGCAAAGTTCTCCGGCGACACCATCAAATGGAGTTTCCCCGAGGTGGCCGGGTCCCAGCTTTCAGCAGAGATCAAGCTTCCGGCAGGTAAAGGTCTCCCTGAACTGACGTTCACATTCGTCCCGGGAAAAGAAGGATACTACTCGATCGGTTACACCGGTGCGCCCGGTGTCAGCCCATCAGAGATGGATGAAATGTGGCAACCGATGATCTGGCAGGAAAAACGCCTTCCCAACCTTTCCTACCTCACGGAAGCCTTCCTATGTCCTCTACCGACCACCCTGGTGACTTATCAGGGCACGACGGTCGGCGTGTTGGCCGATCCGTCCGCCATTCCATTTATGCCACTTCCAAACAAAGATAACTCTCGATTTGGCGTGATGGTCCGCGACCGCAATGGCCTCGCGCGGCCGATGCTTTTTGCTCCCGTTCTAGGTGGGCCAGGATCGAAAATGTCTGCTGGAGAAGCATTTACCTTCAAAGCGCACCTCCTGTTGTATAAGGGCAGTCTCCTTGGTGCCTTTGAAGATGCGGCCAAGAACTATTATGGATTTAAAGATTATCGCCAGAACAGCACGGTGACCCTGAACAAGACACTGGAAAACATGATCGACTATAACATGAGTGCTTATAGCCAGTTTGTTGAGGAACTGAGGGGATGCAGCTACGCCACGGATGTTCCCGGCGCGGTTAAAAACATCACCGGACTGAGTCCACTGTCGCTGGCATTCGTTACCGACAACGAAGCCATCTTCAAGAAACGCGCTCGCCCGATGCTTGAATATAGCTGGTCGCGCGAGCGATTCCTATTCTCGACTAATCCGGAGGTCAAGGGCGACGGCACATCGTCAAAGCTCGAGGGGCCGAGCGCTCCAATGTCCGATTTTATCGCCGCCTACCTATTTTCTGGGAAACGGATCACTGCGGACTTGAAGCTCTCGGAGAAGATCTATCATACGCCGATCAACCTCTGTCTGAATCTTTCAGAGTTACTTGATGGCGACCAGTGGCAGAATGCCATGTATCTTTACAAGGCCACAGGCGATAAGAAGTATCTTGATTTGGCCATTACTGGGGCTGACCGATATCTGAAAGAACGTATCGACACTCCGCAGACCGATTTCAGTGATAAGGTTTCCCGGGATATGTTTTTCTGGACCTCATATGTCCCGCATTGGATGGAGATTTATCTCCTGTATGAGATGACTGGTAAGAAACGGTTTCTGGATGCGGCGCATCGAGGCGCTCGCCAATTTGCCCAGTTTATCTGGTTCTGCCCTGCCGTTCCAGAGGAGAAGATTCTGGTGAACATCGGCAACAAAGCACCACGTTACCGGGCAGGCGATAAATTTAAAGATATGATGGTGCCGGAAGAAACCGTTGATGCGTGGCGGGTTTCCGAAATCGGCTTAACTCCGGAGTCAGCTCCTACCTGCAACGGCCATCGGGGAATCTACATGACTCAGTTTGCACCGTGGATGATGCGAATCGCACGCGATACGAAGGATTCCTTTCTCCACGATGTCGCCCGTTCGGCAGTGATTGGCCGGTATGAGAGTTTCCCGGGCTATCACATCAATGCCGGTCGTACCACGGCACACGAAAAGGCCGATTTTCCATTGCGCTCACTTCCGGAGCTTAACGGTGTCACTTCCTTGCATTTCAACCACCCGTGGCCTCACGCTGCCATGCTCCTCGACTATCTGGTTTCCGATGTTTATTACCGCTCGGATGCTCGGATTGATTTTCCGGCGGAATACGCGGAAGGGTACGCATACTGCCACAGCAGAATCTACGGGGCGCATTCTGGCCATTTTTATGACGAGAAGAACGTCTGGCTGTATATGCCGCGCGGCCTGCTTTCATCCTCCAATGTGCAGATCAACTACTTGGCGGCGCGCGGTAACGGGAAACTTTATCTGGCGTTGACGAACCAATCCAAAGAACCCGTGACAACCACGCTCACGCTGAACTCCGAACTACTGGGGCTGCAAAAGGGGAAGGAATATTCGGCAACGTTGTGGAAAGACAACCTCCCCGCCGGTTCAACAAAGGTTGTGAACGGGCAGATCTCGGTGCCTGTGTTAGCAGAAGGATTGACTGCTTTGTCGATTGACGGAGTGGATGTCCGCCCGACGTTTCAGGCTAATATCAGCGAAAAGAGTGCCCCGTGGAAAAAAGACTCGGCTGATCTTGCCTTCGGTGGCGGCAGCAAAGCGGTGCTGTTTAACTTCGGGCCCAATCTGCAAAGCGTCTATTCCTTCACCAAGGCGACCGGCGAACTCTTTAGCAAGGTAACCCTTCATTATGAGTGCAACGGGAAATGGTCCTCGGTGACGAAGGAATCCTACCCGTTTGATTTTACAGTGGAAGTTCCACGTGACGCCGACGATTTCAGGTTCTGGTATGAGGCGGTCACCAAGGAGGGTGGCATCGTGAAGTCAGAAGAAGGCGTTCTCTTGAAAAAATAAGACCACACCGCTCTGGACTAGGCAACCTGATCGGCATAAGTCGTCATTACCGACCGCCGAGCCGTTTCCCATTACGGGAAAGGGCCAATAACGTGTGATCGAGACTGATTCTAGGACTGCATCGAAACGCAGGAAATTACCGACTTCAGAGGCATTGGATCGCGAACAAGGCAGTCGGAATTCCGCTCTTCAAGGGCTCAAATCGAAAGCGGAGTGTGTCGCTGAGAACCGGCTCGTCAAATTGCACGATGCATTGCGAGTGATGATTCTCTACACAGGAATAGAGCAGACGATCCTCAGAATCATAGATCCTAAACCCGGCAGTACAGAAGGGCATGGTGCGCTCGGGGTGCCCCATCAGGACGGACTCCATCGGGTGATCGAAGTCCGTGTCGAAGGAAAGAGTGACTGTGCTGATCTTTTCCGGATGATCCCATTCGATTAAGACTTCTGGATGGGAATCTCCGATTTCTGCCACCCAGGCATTAGCCTGGCTGGTTGGGCGGGCGATGCCATTGCGAAGATTTTCTGCGGAGAAAAGCTGAATGGGGGGATTGACCTCGAAAGCAAAGTTTTTTCCGCCCGGACGCCTTTCTGGTAACCAAAACTCGAACGCATCGATCCCAATGCCGTCGGGTGGATCCTGCCGGGAGGATTTGGCCACGGACCGGTTGAATTTCTGCCAGACGGAAAGAACGCCCGTCAGACGTTGTTCGCTGAGGTGAACTGCCACGGCAGGATTCGGTGCTAAGGCAAAGAACGCATATTCATCGTGGGGCATCTGTGCGTCAAAGGCCAGTGTCACGTGCTGCGCATCACCCGGCATCAGCTCGAGCCGCAACTCGTCAAGGACGATATCGGGGGTGTGATTCCCCGAACGGGATGCAGTCATCAGACGGGCCGTTATTTCGGTTTTCTCCGCGACATCCAAGATCACGGTGAAGTGCGGAATGGCACCTGCCTTCAACGGAAGAAGCATCGCGCCACTCACATCGAGAAGCCGTGTTGCTCCACCAGCAGGTAGCGAGCGGAGCACCAGCTCGCTGGATGGAACGATCTTCGCTTGGTGAATCTTGTCGAGTGGATCCTTGAGAGGAACCCCTGGAATGAAGTTCCCGGTCTTTAGCAATTCGGCTTGGAGTTCTGCAAGATGGCTCTGCCCGAGTTCACGAGGGGTTACAGTGTGTTTCCGGGAGAGAGCAGCGGCCATGCCCGCGGCCTGGCCAGTAAGCGCGCAAGTAGCCATGACCCGTGTGGAGGCAAACGCCACGTGCGAGGAACTGATGATCCGGCCGGCCAGAAACAGATTCTCAATGTTCCGGCTGTAGAGACATCGGTAGGGAATCCCGTAAATGCCTTTAGTATGCCACTGGAGGCACCCAGGATTGGGGCTGAAGACACCTTCTGGCGGATGCACGTCGATGGCCCAGCCTCCGAAACTAACTACATCAGGGTGTTTGCGCTGCTCGACGAGGTCGCTCTGACTTAGGATGTAGTCGCCTTCGAACCGTCGGCTCTCGCGTTTCCCCGGCACTGTGCCCACCCATTCCAGAGTGAGGTTTTCCGCTTCGGGAAACTCGCCTGAGTTCTTAATGTGATTCCAAACCCCATACACGATCCTCCAGAGCTCCCACTTGATCTGCTCCGAATCATGAATGGTGTCGAGAAGCCCTCCCCATTCGATCCACCACAGACGACAACCGCTGTCCCCGGCCTTGAAGTCTCGGAAACGCGGAATCTTCGTGATGTCCATCAGCGCAAAGGAGGGAGGGACATAACGAACCGGCTTGCCGACATCCTTTGAGTAGAAGTAAATCGAATGTCCGAGGAGTTCGCTGTTTGCCTGTTCAGGTGCAAAGCCTTCTCCGAACTCACTCCGGCATTCAGCGCCGATCCGAAAAGCCGCCCCTGCCAGAAAACCCGCAATGCCGTCGCCGGACGCATCACAAAACAGCGGAGCCTGCACATGATACAGGGTCGAATTCTGCGAGCAGAATGCCTTCACTGCAGCAATGCGGTCGGGCGCGGATTTCTCTACCTCGAAGACCGCTGTGTTGAGAAGGAGACGGATCCCCGACTGCTCCGAGACTTTTTCCAATAGGAGCGCGTCCAGCAAAAGCGGGTTACCTTCGGGATTCCGGAACATGTTCTCGACCAGAATCTCGTCGATAATCCCGCCCTCACGCGCCCATCGGTTGTTGTTGCCCATGTGAGACGTCGCTCCGAGAATCCAGAGACGAACTTCCCCGGAGGCGTTTCCCCCTAACACCGGACGGTCTTGGATGAGCGTGACGTTCAACCCGGCCCGCGCTGCCTGGATTGCCGCGCACGTCCCGGCCAGTCCGCCTCCGACGATGACGAAATCGCACGCGAGTGAATCGGTCCTCAATGAACGGACATTAGTAGAGTGATTTTCAATAAGCATAATATAATGTGGGTGATTTTCTTTCGAGCGGAAAACTGAGGTCAGTATTTTTCAATCCTCCCGAATTTGAGCAGGAGCCATGCGGTTGGGTGAAGGAAAGCCATGATCCAGAACCATTGGATATAACCCGCTCCTTGCACGAGGTGCAGGAGCCAACCGAAGACTGTTTGCACGGCATGATCGAGGAAGCCCGGCACTTTGGCTGAAGGGCCTGAAACCATGGCTGCGACGAGCGTGTTCATGACGATGCCGCCAATCGTACTGCCAGCCGCAACAACGCTGAACACAGTGCCAAGAGAATGCTTCGGGACGATGTCAACCACCAGCGAACTGATGTTGATGAGCCACGCCAGAGAGGCAATGACCGTGATGGACGCCAAGGCGATTGAAAAATCCAAATTAGCAGCCTTTGCGATGAAGGGCGATACGGGCATGAGCAAGGCACAAGCCAGCATGACCCACATCCTGCTGGAAGCAGGCGATGCTCCGCGCTTCACCAGATTGCCGGAAATCCAGCCGCCAGCTAGGCTTCCGACCCCCGCAGCCGCATAGATCACCCAGGTGATGGTGAGTTGGTCCTGCGGGACGTGGCGGTCGGAACTCAGATATTTTGCAAACCAGAACTGATAAAAATACCAGACCGGATCGGAGATAAGTCGCCCGAGCAAAAGCAGCCAGGTGCCCCGGAACGCAAACACCTGTGACCACGTCCACGCTTTCTCCCCGCTCGTTGCCTCATCCTCCTTCTCCGCAGCCTCGCTGATCATGGTGAGTTCTTCGGATGTAATGAGACTGTTTTCAGATGGTCTGCGATAGAGCGCCAGCCACGGTACGAGCCAGACGAGGCCAGCCGCTCCGGTCAGAATGAACGCGATGCGCCATCCGTGTCCATGGCCCAGAATGTCGCTAATCCAGGGTGCCAACAGGTCATAGTTGTGGGTCGCAAGCGGAATGACAAAGTAGGGAGCCAGCGTGGCTCCAATGGTTGCCCCCATCGTATAGATGCCGATGGCGAGGGCACGCTCCCGAGGCAGGAACCACTCCGAGACCGCCTTGGACGCCGCAGGCCACACACCCGCCTCACCGAACCCGAGCAGAAAGCGATAGAAACCAAGCGAGCGGACACCGGTGGCCGCAGCCGTGAGCATGTTTGCGACCGACCACCAAACGACAAAAAGTGTCATGCCGGCACGGGTGCCCATTAAGTCTGAGACCCGCCCCGAAATAAGATAGGCAATCGTATAAGCGACGAGGAAAATGTTCACGACATTCGCATAGTCGTGATCATCCATCTTCAAGTCGGCCTGGATGGTCGGCGCAAGAGCGGACAGAGTCTGCCGATCCACATAGTTCAGCACGGCCGCTCCAAAGAGGAGGGCCACGATCCACCAGCGAAGACCGCGGAGTTTCATCGCGCGCAGCCTACTATTAGTGCCGAAAGATCATGGGACATCATTCTCGAAAGGATAAATACGCAAGTGACAGCGCAGATAAACGGTAAAACTTCATAATTTATATCTACGATTATGAGCAGCAAAAAAATAGACATAATTGCGAATATGGTCTTAGGTTTTGCGTCATGCCATCCAAGAAACCTAACCACCCACTCCGGCGCGACAAAACCGTATCCGTGGCCGTTCTCGTCGACACTTCTTCAACCTGGGGCAGGCGTATCATTGATGGCATCAACTCCTTTGCCAAGCAGAATGCAAACTGGCATTTGTATGTCGAAAACCGCGGGATGGACGAAAAGCTGCGGGTTCCTACCTCGTGGCGCGGTGATGGAGTCATCGCCAGAGTCAGCAGCCCAAGAATGGCCTTGGAGTTGAAAGAGCTGGGAATCCCCGTTGTGAACGTCTCCGGCATTGTTGTCCCTGAAGCGGACTTCCCCAAGGTCACGACAGACGTCATAGCCCAAACCCAAATGGCACTGAATGATTTCTGGGAGCGTGGCTTCCGCCATTTTGCTTATTTTAGCCAGCGCGCGGTGAGCTATATCGCCTTCCAACGCGATGCGTTTGTCGCAGCGGTGAATGCCCGGCATATGGATTGTTCGGTTTACGCGATCACGTCGCAGGCTGGCAAGGAGCCGGATTGGAGCGAAAATATCGAGTCGATTGCGACATGGCTGGGAAGTCTTCCAAAGCCCGTCGCCGTCCTGTCATGGAACGCCAGCTGTGCGAGGAGTGTTATCTTTGCAGCCCAATCACTGGGGCTGATGGTTCCGGAGGAGATAGCCGTTTTATCTGCCACCGATGACGATGTGTTGTGCGAAAGTACTCACCCGCCGATTTCCGGGATTGTCCTCGATGCAAAAAAAATTGGCTTTATCGCGGCAGAGAACTTGGAATGCCTGATGCGGGGTGACAAGACGCTGAAACCTGCACGATGCATTCCCCCTTTAAAAATCGAAAATCGGCAATCCACAGATACGTTCGCGCTCAGCGATCCTGCAGTCGTCAAAGCCCTCTCCTTTATCAGGGAAAACGCCTCAAAACCCATCCAGGTTCTGGATGTCGCAAGAGAAGCCGGGCTGTCGCGCAGGGTGCTGGAGCACCGCTTCAACGATCTTCTCGGAAGATCTCCCGGAGCGGAAATTCGCCGCACTCATATTGAAC
Source organism: Verrucomicrobiota bacterium (assembly GCA_021413535.1). Classification (GTDB taxonomy): domain Bacteria; phylum Verrucomicrobiota; class Verrucomicrobiia; order Verrucomicrobiales; family Verrucomicrobiaceae; genus VFKE01. The sequence continues at coordinate 3,018 of JAIOQF010000108.1, read as the reverse complement.
GTGCCCAGCGAATGCTTCAAGAGACCCGTCACTCGATTGCCGCTATTGCTGAAGCAGCAGGATTTTGTTCACCAGAATACTTCGCCACTTATTTCAAAGCCGCCGTGGGCACCACCCCGTTAGAGTACCGTAGGAGTTTGTCGGGGCTTAATCATTAGTGCATTGCTCATTCCATTCCTTCAGGCATCAACTGTCACTCCATGCGTGCAGGGGCTCAAACCCACCGGTGGTCACGGATGCAGAAGCCCCCGTCGCGTTCCATGTGCAAAATCAATATCCAGCATCATGGCTGACTTTTGCAGTCCAACCCCTTAGGGGTGTTGGTCATCCGGAGAGTACCGCAAAAACCAAGAAGGTTAGCGCAAGCACGCATTTACCGATTATCTGTCTCAGCCTAGGTTAGTTTTTTTTAACAGTAATGAATCATCGAATTGTGGCTAATCGGTCAAACGATCACAGGAAGCGCGGTGGCAATCTCCCTCGGTTCGCTACCGGCTGGACTGGACGTTTTTTTCACCGATGCATGTTGCTTTCTCTTGAGAGACGCAATGACCTGTCGGTCGCCGCCGAGTTTATTGACTTCTTTAAAGCTGCAGCCAATCCTGCAAAACATGGCCAGAGCAAGAACCTCTCTATTATCGCCTTGGGTGGAGCCCCGACGGAGTAATGGCTGAGAGGGCCGCCCGCATCTAGGGCCGCTCCGACGAGCATTACCGACATAAGCTGCTGAAGCCCTGAAAGGCAAACCTCCCTCAATCACTCACCCAACCACCCCCTAACACCATGAACCCATTCCTCGGCGTCTTCTTTCACTGGCTCGGCGGCTTTGCCTCCGGAAGCTTCTACGTCCCCTACCGCTTTGTCAAAAAGTGGGCCTGGGAAACCGCCTGGATGGTCGGCGGGTTCTTCTCCTGGATCATCATGCCAACGCTCCTCGCGCTGATCATGACCCATGATCTCCATGGGGTTCTTGTGCGTCAGAGCGGAAGCACCCTCTGCTGGACCTATTTCTTTGGATGCCTCTGGGGGCTTGGTGGCCTGACCTTTGGCCTCACCATGCGCTATCTGGGCATGTCACTCGGCATGGGTGTGGCGCTAGGTTACTGCGCGGCCTTTGGCACACTGCTGCCACCGATCGCCAAGCTGTTCATCCCATCGATCCCGTGCGACGAAACAATCGTCCAGATCGCCTCAAATCTGCCGGGTCAGATCACACTGTTCGGCGTCGTTGCTTGCCTGGTCGGTATCGCTTTTGCGGCGTTCGCAGGACTCAACAAGGAACGCGAGATGGATCAGGCCGCAAAGACCGTCGCGATAAAGGAGTTTAATTTTCCAAAAGGTATCGCGATGGCGACTTTTTCTGGCGTCATGAGCGCCTGCTTCGCCTTTGCCCTGACAGCGGGCAAACCGATCGGCGAGGCCTCGCTCCTTGTGGGAACTGATCAGATCTGGACGGGGCTTCCGAAGCTAGTCGTGGTGCTCCTCGGTGGCTTTACCACGAACTTTATCTGGTGCGCCTATCTGCATTTTAAGAACGGCACGGCCTACCAGTACATGAGCGGTTCTGTCCGCGAGGAGCATGCTGCCCTCGCTGGAGCCGGTGGAGGAGAGCACGGTGGCGCTGTGCCTGCTGCCGAGGAGAGCGGCGATCTGAAGGTGCCGATGGCGAGGAATTACCTATTCTCCGCCATGGCGGGTATCATCTGGTACCTGCAGTTCTTCTTCTACACGATGGGCGAGACCCAGATGGGCAAGTTCGGCTTCGCCAGTTGGACGCTGCACATGGCGAGCATCATCATCTTCAGCACGATGTGGGGCTGGATCTTCCACGAGTGGAAGGGTTCGAGCAAAAAGACCCACACACTTATCGGCATTGGTCTCGGAATTTTGATCCTCTCGACCATCATTATCGGGATCGGCACATGGCTCAAAGGCAACTCCTAATCGACCACCCTCATAACAACTGGTTCTCATTATGAATCCCTACACCCACGCGAAAGAATCCTACGCTTCCCTCGGAGTCGATACCGAGGAGGTGCTCAAGCGACTTGCCGAGACCCCGATCTCGCTCCACTGCTGGCAGGGTGATGATGTGGGTGGCTTCGAGAATACGGGAGCCGATCTCGCCGGCAGTGGTCTGGCTGCCACCGGGAACTATCCAGGCAAGGCGCGGAGCATCGAGGAACTCCGCCACGATCTGGAGAAGGCCCTCTCGCTCATCCCCGGCAAGCATCGTCTCAACCTGCATGCGATTTACGCGGACCTGAATGGTAAGAAAAAAGAGCGCGCTGATTATGGGATCGGGGAATTCCAGAGCTGGATCGATTGGGCCAAGGCCAACGGACTCGGCATGGATTTCAACCCCAGCTTCTTTGCTCATCCCCAAGCCGCCACTGGCCAGACTCTCTCCAGCCCCGACAATGGGATCCGCGATTACTGGATCGAGCATGGCAAGGCCTGCCGCCGCATCAGCGCCGAGATCGGGCGTCAGCTTGACTCCACCTGCGTCACCAATGTCTGGATCCCCGACGGCTCCAAGGATGTGCCCGTTGATCGCAAGGGGCCGCGTCTGCGGCTCGAGGCCTCCCTGGACGCAATTTTCTCCGAGCAGATCGATCCCAAGCACCATCTCGATGCCGTCGAGAGCAAGCTCTTCGGGATCGGCAGCGAGAGCTACGTTGTGGGATCCCACGAGTTTTACCTCGGCTACGCCGCCACCCGACAGAAGCTCCTCTGCCTCGATGCCGGACACTTCCATCCGACAGAGCAACTCGCCGACAAGATCTCTTCCGTACTGCAGTTCATTCCGGAGCTCCTCTTGCATGTCAGCCGCGGGGTAAGATGGGACAGCGACCATGTGGTGCTTCTCGACGATCCGACGACCGCGATCATGGAAGAACTGGTGCGCGGCGACTTCCTCGGCCGCACGCACATCGGGCTCGATTTCTTTGACGCCTCGATCAACCGCATCGCTGCTTGGATCATCGGAACGCGTTCCACCCAGAAGGCGCTTCTCAT
>JAIOQF010000105.1 GCA_021413535.1 Verrucomicrobiota bacterium | reverse complement strand
GAAATTTCCGCCGCATTTTTTCAACCTTGGAGATCACTCCCTGGAATGAGTATCCTGCGAAGGCCTCGTCCGCGCCTTCGCCACCGAGCACCACCTTTAGATCCTTCGCCGCTCCTTGTGCGAGTTTGTAAAAAGCGATGAGCAAAGCATCGCCGACCGGCCGGTCCATGTGCCAGACGATCTTCGGCAGCAGATCGAAGTCCTCCGGCTGGCAGATGATTTCATGGTGATGAGTGCCGAGGAACTTGGCGGTTTCGCGCGCGGCAGGGGTCTCGTCGAGCGGGGAATTGAAGCCGACGGAGTAGGTGTTGATGTTGGATGAGTATTTCGTCATCGCCGCCACCGTGAGCGAAGAATCCACGCCTGCACTGAGATACGCGCCCACGGGCACGTCGCTCCTCATGCAGAGTTTCACGCTGTCGTAAAATAGCGACTCCAGGGCTTCGAAGTATTCGCCATCGGATTTGTAATGAGCTGTGCTGGCATCGAGCAATGGAACTTCCCAATAGCGGGTGATGCGCAGGCTGGCGTCAGAAAGCCGGTAGTTCAGGTAGTGTGCGACAGGCAGGATGAAGATGTCCTGAAACATCGTCTGCGGTTCGGGGACATTCCTCAGTGTGAGATAGGGATCGATGGCCGCTATGTTGGGCTGGGCGGTGACGTGCTGGCTTTGGAGAAGGCTTTTAACTTCGCTGGCAAAAAGAAAACGCCCGTTGCGTTGATGGTAGTAAAGCGGCTTCTGGCCACAGCGATCGCGTGCGATGAAAAACTCCTTCTTGCGGGAATCGTAGAGGCAGAAGGCGAACATGCCGTTCATCCGCTGGAGCACACCTTCGATGCCCCATTCCTCGTAACCGTGGACGATGCACTCGGTGTCGCTATGGGTCCGGAAAACGTGGCCCTTTTTCTCCAGTTCCTCGCGCAGTTCGAGATAGTTGTAGGTCTCCCCGTTGTAGCAGATGGCGATGGATTTGTCCTCGTTGAAGACAGGTTGCCAGCCGCCTTCCAGATCGATGATGCTTAGTCGACGCATGCCCATGGTGAAGGGCGCTCCGTCCGGTGCTTCATAGCGGCCTTCGCCGTCTGGTCCGCGATGGACCATGGCCCGGCCCATGCGGTCGATGAGACCGTCCTCTTTGAAGCCCGCAAAACCGTAGATGCCGCACATAAATTCTGAAAAATCGAACAGTTAGTATGCCAAGGGCGTCGTGCGGCACAACGAATTTCATTTTGTGTTGCGACACTTTTTTCTCGCCAGCAGCAGTTGCAGCGACTAAATGAGAAGTGCTTCCTACAAGAAACCACCTAACTTTTATTACACCATGAGCGACACCACTACCACCGAGAATCCATTTGGGGCGACTCCGGTCGATCCCTTTGCCGCTGCAAAAATTAGCGCCATCAAGGCGGCTGAAGACCTCCGGGCCGCAGCCGCGGCAAAAGCGCATGAAATCCGCCAGGCAGCCGAGCAGCGAGCAGCACAGTTCACGTCTGCCGCTGGAGACAAGGCTGCGGAGATCAAGCACTATGCTGACAAAACTTGGGATGATGCCAGCGGACAGGTGAAGAATATGACCGCCGAAGCGGAGAAGTTCGCCAAGGAGAAACCCTTGCAAGCATTGCTGGCGGCATTCGGAGTCGGCTTTCTGGCCGGGGTGATTTTCCGTCGTTGAGATCACGCTAACATCTGGCAATCAGCAGCAGCCCGAGATGGAGCAATCGCCGCCAGATACTGAGAAGAAAACTCGCAGCAGTGCGGGCGGACATTCCTTCAGCACCATCCCGAACGGCTTGTTGCGATATCTGGAAGCTCGGGGCGTTTTGCTTTCTGTCGAGGGACAGGAGGCGGCGCAGCATCTGTTGCGAGTTGTTTTCTTGAGTGTGATCGCGGCAATATTCGGCCTCAGTGCCTGGCTGCTTTTGATGGTCAGCAGCGTTTGTTATCTGGCGGAGAAGAGCGGATGGACCTGGGTGCAGGCGACGGTGGCGGGAGGCTTGGTCAATTTGATTCTGGCTTCGATCTTTGCTTTCGCGGCCTGGCGTCGGCTCAGTGCCGCGCGCTGGTTCGAACATACGATCAATGAATTTGGAAAGGATCGAAAATGGCTGGAGCAACTGAAGTGACCGCAGAGTTGATCGGGCTGGGAGTAACCCGGCTTATGATGATGCCGCGCAAGGAAAACACAGGTGGTTCGACGATCCGGGGGAAACTCGCGGGTCTGGCGGCGACCACACTCTGGTCTTTGTTCCAGGAACCGGTGCTCCATTTTGCCAAGACTCGTTTTGCATCTTACCTTGGCAAGCAGCCGCCATCTCCCGATCAGGATAAAATTGCATGAGTGATGAAATAGAAGACCAAGCCGTGCCCGCCGAACCTGCATCCGCAGTTCAGGTGCTCTCGTCGGTGGACGAGTATCTGAAGATCGCGCAGCAATACGATTGTTCAGACATCCACATCGCCACCGGCTCCATGCCGTCTTGGCGGCGCTACGGTTCATTGTGCCCGATCTGGGACAATGCCGAGCGGCTCACGGCGGAGGACACTCGCCGCCTGGCCAGCGCCTTTCTTTCGGCGGAGCACGCCCAGATTCTCGAAAAGCGCGGCGATGTTGACTTCGCTTACTCGCCGAGTTTCGGCCGCTTCCGTTGTTCTCTAGTGCAGCAACGTCTCGGCATCGACATGGTGTTTCGCGTCATCAACAATAATATCCGGTCGCTTGAAGAACTGAAGCTACCGGAAACCTGCCGCACACTGACGCGATATCAAAACGGACTGGTTCTGGTGACGGGCGCGACCGGCTCCGGCAAGTCCACAACACTGGCCGCCCTGGTCGATGAGGTCAACAAGGAGCGCGACGACCACATCATCACGTTGGAGGATCCTATCGAATATGTTTTTACGCCCAAGGGGTGTCACATCAATCAGCGTGAAGTGGGTTCTCATACCAAAAGTTTTGCCGCTGCTTTGCGCGGCGCATTGCGCGAGGATCCTGATGTCATCATGGTGGGAGAGATGCGTGACTTGGAAACTATTTCGCTGGCCATCACCGCTGCGGAAACGGGGCACTTGGTTCTCGGAACGCTCCATACAGGCAATGCACCGCGCACCCTGGATCGCGTTCTCGACGTTTTCCCAAGCGATCAGCGCGGCCAGATTCGCGTCATGGTGAGCGAGTCGCTGCGCGGTGTCATTTCCCAGCAACTTGTTCCACGGGCAGATGGAGATGGACGAGTGATGGCGCTGGAAATTCTGATCAACACGCCCGCTGTCGCCAATTGCATTCGCGAAGGTAAAACCTTCATGCTTCCCGGCGTCATGCAGACCGGTAAGGGTGTAGGCATGGTCACCATGGACGACAGCCTGCAAAATCTTTACTCGTCCGGGCTCATCAGCCGGGAAGAGTGTCAGAGCCGGTCTGAAGACAAGCAGACCATGAAAAAATTTCTCGAATCGTAATCTTCATTTCGTATGCCGGTCATTGATAATTACTTTCACAAGCTCATCGAGCTGGGCGGTTCCGACTTGCACATCACGCAGGGGCAGCCGCCGAAGATTCGCGTCCACGGCGGCATTGTTCCCATCAAGGGTGAGGAAGCGCTCTCGGAGTCCTTCATTGAATCCATGATGCGCGAAATCTGCGCACCGCGAGCCTGGGAGCGTTACAAGGAACTGGGCGACATGGACTTCGCATACGAGATGGACGAGGACTCGCGTTTCCGCTGCAATTACCTGCGCCAGCTCAATGGCTATGCCGCCGTCTTTCGAATCATTCCCACTAAAATTGCCACGCTCGAACAACTGGGCATTCCCGAAGTCGTCCGTGAATTTGGTCATATGCGCAGCGGACTGGTTCTCGTCACCGGTCCCACAGGTTCCGGCAAATCCACCACGCTCGCGGCCCTGCTGGATTATGTGAATACCAACTTCTCCCGGCATATTATAACGATTGAGGAACCGATCGAGTTCGTGCACCGGAACAAAAAAAGCATCTTCACCCAGCGCGAAGTGCCCATCCAGACTCCAAGCTTCTCGGATGGCTTGCGTGCTGCCTTGCGCGAGGATGCGGACATCGTGCTCGTCGGTGAAATGCGAGATTATGAAACCATTTCCCTGGCGCTGACTGCCGCAGAGACGGGCTTGCTCGTCTTCGGCACTTTGCACACCAACAATGCCCGCAAGACTGTCGATCGTATCGTGGACGTGTTTCCCGCCGATCAGCAGTCGCAAGTGCGAACCATGCTGGCCGCCTCGTTGCGCGGGGTGGTGGCCCAGTTGCTCGTCAAGAAGCACGACGGCAAGGGCCGCGCTGCCGTGAACGAAATCATGGTGTCCACGCCCGCCGTCGGCGCCATCATCCGGGAAGGCGCGACGCAAAAACTTTATGATGTGATCATCGGCGGGAAAGCCCAGGGCATGCAGTTTATGGACGAAGCGATCTGGGAAAAACTCCGGGAAGGTTACATCACGCCCATGGAGGCTTACATGAAGGCCATCGACAAGAGTCGGTTCAAAGGGTTCCTTCCGCCCGAGGATGCCGCTGTCGGTGCCGCCAGTGGTGGTGAGACGGGCAAGTAATGGCCCAAGCGCGTGCGATCGCGACAATCAATCAGCACTGACATGATTTTTCGCTTTGAAATTTGCATGCTGGCTTTGGTGCTGTTGACAAGTTGCGGACGGGATGACAAGACAAGTGCCGCACGGCTGCCAGATGTATTTCCAGCTTCGAAATGGCGTCATAAAAACCCAGCTTTATTGGGAATGGATCAGGCGCGGCTGGAGAGTCTGGCGAGGCTGGTCGGCGGGGCCGGCGTTGTGGTGCGACATGGTTACATGGTGCACCGCTGGGGGCGACAAACACCCGATCAACGTCTCTGGTCAGCCGCCAAGCCCGTGATCAGCACGTTCTTGATGTTCGCGGTGCAGGAAAAACTTTTGCGCGATGTGGATCGTCCGCTCGCAGAGATCGAGCCCCGGCTGCGCACGATCAACGGCGGGAAGGACGCGGCGATCACCTGGCGACATCTGGCCAGTCAGACATCTGGCTATGGTCTGGTCGAGAAACCGGGTGAAGCGTTCGCCTACAATGATTTTGCCATCGCATTTTATTATGACTCGCTGATGGGTGGTGTGTTCCGCAGTGACGCCACAGAGGTGTTGCGCCGCAGAATAGCTGAACCGCTTGATTTTGAAGACGCGTATTCCTTTGAAAAGGAGAGTGTGGATGCAGTGTCCGGCTCGTTACAAATGTCGGTGCGAGATTTCGCCCGCTTCGGATATTTTGTGATGCGGCACGGAAAGTGGAATGGCAAACAACTGCTCCCGCCACAGCTGATCGATCAAATGCTCACGGAGGGGGTTCCAGCCACGCTCCCGATGTCATCGGGAAAGGAAGCCGACATGCTTCCTGGTCAACGTTCCTACGGAACTTCAATGACTCGGAACGACACCCCTGTTGGACCTGGCTTCTACAGTTTTAACTGGTGGCTGAATCTTGAAGATGCACAGGGAAGGAGACCCGTTCCAGATGCGCCGAGCGACAGCATTTTTGCCGTGGGGTTGTTTGGTCGGGCGGTTTTGTGGATCATTCCCAGTCTTGATGTCATCGTTTCCTGGAATCAGTCCGATATCACCGATCATCTGGAATCGATTCGAAACGACAAGAGTAAATTCAATACAGCGGCAAAATTGATTCGCGAGTCTGTCATCGACATCGACAAGTGATCGGCACTCATCCGAATTATGAAAACATCCATTTCAAT
>JAIOQF010000107.1 GCA_021413535.1 Verrucomicrobiota bacterium | reverse complement strand
CCAAGTAAAGTGGCCGTCCGCGTGATTCCTCCAAAATGCGGCCTACATATTCGCTGAGGATGGCGAGCAAAGAGAAGATAAAGAAGAACATCACGCCGTGCTGCACGGAGAGCGTGGTCCAGCCGGGCGCGACATCTTTCTTGAAAAGATAAATCAGGGCGGCGTAAAGCACATAAAGGACATTGAGAAAGCCAGCGAACCAGCCGACCAGCGAAACAAGTCGCAGTGGCTGGCGGCTGTGCGCCACGGTGATCTCAATGGCCTCATGCAATTCCGCGAAGAAGCCTTTGCGAAGATCTTTTCCCGAACGGGATAGCGGCGTATAGGGAAACGCGCAACGCCGGTAACCGACCGTGGTTGTGAGCAGACGAAGCTGCCGATAGCTCTCACGAAACTGCGTGAGCGCGTTCACCATCCGGCGGCTGAGCACCCGGAAATCCGTGCAGCCCGGCAGCAGCTCGGTCTTGAGAAAGCGACGCATATAACCGTGGAAAAATGATTTCAACATCTTGCGCAACGCCCCGCCGCCAGCACCGCGTTCATCCACGCCGTTGACCATACCATCGAGTTCCCGGCACTGAGCGATCATCCGGGGAATCAAATCTGGCGGATCGGTTTCCGGCACCAAGATCGCCACATAATCACCAATCGAAGTCTCCAGTCCGGCCAACACAGCCATCTCCCGACCAAAGTCGCGCGAGAGCAATATCAATCTTACGCCCGGCACCCGGCCCATGGCCTCCTGGGCCGCCGCCAGTGTGACCTCATCGGAACCATCCGCCACCAGAATGATTTCGTGGTGCGTGTAGTTTTGCGAAAGCATGGCGGATGTTTCTTGCACCACATCGCCAATAATCCGTGCATCCTCATGCAGCGGCATGACAACGGAAACGAGCAGATCAGTTCGGGCCATGGCGCAATCAGACAGCGGCAGCGCACTCGGTCAAGACATCAAAAACATTGTCGATCTTTGCACCCATGACGCAGTGCAAATTTTTCAGGCCACAGTCGCGTTGAAAAAGTATGGGCCGGCTGTCGTCCTCCTCGCTCGCGGGCAGCACCGTCTTAATTTCCCAGAGCGAATCCTTTTGGACACACTCACCCAGCATTGGCAGATAGCGTTGTGCGTCGCTCAGCATGGAACGATAATTTGTTGGCGGCCGGTTCTCCTTGAGAAAAGCCCCCATATTCCGGCTGGCAGTGTCTGTATCATGCCACTCGCCATGCGGCGTGTAACGCACATGACTGAGCGTGTGCAGACCGCGCGCGGGAAATGGCATCACGGAAAAAAACGGCCCGCACATGACGGTGACACCCACATGCTTCAGCGGTTCCGGGACTTCCACGAGCGCCATTTCCGCCAGCTCATGCTTCAACCGGATGCGCGGCAGGCCGGACGCGGCAAGGAGTTCGTTGATCCGGCTGTAAGTGCAATTAAAAACCTGGTCCGCTACTACGCGCTCATTCGCACCCGCATTTTCCAGCGTTACCGAGATAGCACCGTCGTCCGCCGCCACTTTCACGGCGCGAGTATTGAGCATGACTTCGACGCGGGTATCAACCAGCCTTTGTTCCAGCAGATTTCGCAGCTTCAAGGCATCGAAGGCACATTCTCGCACGGTGAAAACTCGTTCGATCAGCGCATCGTTAAACAGGGACGTCACCCGCGCAGGTGCCGGCTCCAAAGGTGCGCCGATGCGCTCCATGAAACTGCGAAACTGCTGGGCCGACACCTTGGAAAAGCGCCGGGCGATGGCATAATACTTTTCAAAATCATCCACAACGCAATCACGATATTGCTCAATCCAGCGAGGAAAATTGATGCGGGATCGCAGCGCGGTGAGCACGCTGCGCGGATAATGATAACCATTGTGGATTCGCGCCTGGTTGTTGTAGGACGCGCGGGTCAGCAAGGCGTCAGCTTCTTCACAGAGCAGAACTTTCCGTCCCTGTTCCGCCAGGGCCACCGCGACACTGCAGCCGAAGAAGCCACCGCCGATGACCACAGTTTGATAACGCAGCGGAGCGATCATGACGCAGTGGAAAAATATACGCGCAACATTTTATGCAATGCCTGCTGCACCACAGGCAGTCCGTCCGGCGGCGCTTTCATTTCCAATGAGACAATGCCCGCATAACCCGCCTCCTTTAATGCCATAGCCGCCGCACGATGAGCCGCGCGTGTGTCATCAAACGGCGCGAGCATCGGTTCGCTCACATGGAAGTGTCCAACCAACGGTAAAAAATCACTTACGGCACACGCTGCGTCAGAACCATGGTGAATGAGTTCACCCATGTCCAGATTCATCCTGATGCCGGGTGAGTCAACCGCCCGCACCATCGAAGCGGTCTCCGCAGCGCTTTGCAGAAAATCGCAGCCGTAGATGTCTGGATTCGGCTCGATGCAAATCACCACACCCTGCACCGCCGCACGATCACCTGCGGCACGAAAAAATTCACGAGCCCTGACATTCGCTTCATCAATCGATAACGCGCCGCGCAATCGATTCTTAGGCGATCCAAAGACCAGCGCCCGAGCCCCCATCCAATTTGCTAGCCGGCAAACTTTTGCAAGATGATCGAGACAGGCCCGGCCCTTATCTTCACCGAAGACATGCAGATCCGGTTTGCCGAACAGCAGCGCTTGAAAGGCACATATGGAAAATCCGCGAGCGTGAATTTTCTCCGCGAAATCTCGCGCATCATATTCAGTGACCGTCGCCAGATCAGGCCAGATGCGTGTCGGCGCGATCTCCAGATGCCTCACGCCAGCAGCTTCCATGATGGTTAAGGCTGCGTCATCATCCGCGACAGCCCAAGCTATATTAGACACGGCTGGCTTCATAAACGTGACTGCTCCCCGCGCATGTAGTCGCCGATCTCACTCAGCACCATGGCAGCATCGTAAAGGTATCCATCATGACCACCCCAAAGTGCAGCATGCTTTGAACGGAAATCATACCGCGCCGGTGGCCCAGCCTTGGCGCCAACCATCTTGTCCGAAGCATAAGCCTCAATGATGGCCTTGGTTTGAACTGGTTCAGTAGCCAGATTGAGCAGCCGGATTTGCTCGCTGACGACCTTGTGCAAATCTTCCGTCAAGTGCTTCAGGTGATAGTATTGGAATGAACTAAGGGGCTGAATGACCTCCAACCCGTTGTCATGCAGCAGATCGAAGATCACGTTCTTCTTCAGCCCCGTGCCGAACAAGCCTGGCAGGCGGATGATGTGATGATTCGCAAATCGTTCGCGCACGAAAGTCTCGACTTTCGCACGATGCCGGCCATAAGCGTGATTCTCTGCGGGCGGCGGAACGTCCTCGGTTTCGCCATCAGGATTGGCATAAACATCGATTGTTGAGATCAGGATGAAGCGCTTAGCACTCACTGTGCTCAAGGGAGCAAGCAATCCTTCGATTCCCCTCCAGTCAGTCTCTGGCTCTTTGTTGGCCTTCCACTTCACCGCCTGCACCCCTGCGCAGACGATGGTATCAAAGCTTTGACCGGCGATGTCCGTGATATTACGACTGTTAAAGCACGCCGCGAACTGCCCCTGCTGCATCAAGTTTGAACCAACGAACCCGGTATGGCCGATCAATGCAGTATTGTTTCCCCAGTCGTTCATGATGCAGGTGAAGTGGAAGATTGATAAAGGATGATTTCACGCACTTGAAAAGAGCGTTCGCTGGTAACGCCTTCAAATTCCACTTCAATCATCTTCACAGGAAACGGCGCCGGATTTAGAATGGCGGGAATAAATAGCGCGCAAAAGTCTGATCCGCCATCGGGCGGGAGAAGGCGCAGAGAGGTCGACTGTCCAGCTTCGCCGCGCAACACACAGTTGATGACCGGTGGAGTTTCCTTGCGGCCCTTCTGCAAGATCACACGAATCCCGCTCAGCCTGTCTGATTCAAGTTTCTGTGCCGATACATCAAGCGCGACCGAATAGCGGTTTATCTGCCGCGACTCGCGCGAGCCGAATTCTGAAAAGTGCGCTCGGCCACTGGCAACGGATTTGCGGGACACGGCTCCAGCGATGTCTGGATTGTATCGAATATAAGCGACTTCATCGAAATTCTTGTCATCAACTCTGCCGACAACCAGATCATCGCCTCGAGCCGACAAATTCTGCAGCCGCAAGGCATCGGCATGACCTGCCCAGTGAAACATCTCGCGCATCGGATGCAGCACTGCCGCGAGCTTCTCATCACCGAGGATGGACGAGAGGCAGAAACGGTCCTGCGGCTGCAGCACAGTTCCGCGAGCGATGTATTTTCCGGGCTCGGCCCCGAGCGCGCAGGTGAGACCGGTAAGTTGATGCTCGAGATCAGCAAGTAAGTGCGATCCATCAATATAAAGCATCACCTTGAACAACCAGTTGAAACTCTGCCGCGCAGGGCTGCGTCCACCCGCTAGCTCCTGATGATTCGGCACTGAATAGGCAAAACAACGTGCTTGGACTGCACCAGGAATACGTCCGATCCAAAGATGCCGACGCGCAGCACTGAAGTAAGGAGCATCTTGAAGCAATGCATCAAAGGTGACGAGCAGGCCACCGGCGCGGGGAATCGCGCGAAGATTCCGCGTGACCAGTTCCCGGATCTTCATATCGGATTCAGCGCCGAACTCCGCTGCATCCGCCAGTCCCACAGGACAAACATCCGACGCTTGCTCCAAACGCGTGGCGGCTGCTTTCTCAATCTTTATGGGAGATAATTGCATTGAGTGGTTCTCGATGTTGATCTCGACCGCGTGGAAAAGTCCAGGTGCGCTGGACTTCAGGGCGAGCGCCTGATCACCCGTCATTGATTGCATGGCATGAACCCGGCGCAGTTGATACGGCCAATGTCGCGCAAGGATCGCCGGATTGTCCTGCTGAAGATATTCCAGCAACTTCTCTTTCTGAAGCACCGTGTAATTGGCCAGCAGCAACGCCGCCAGCACGATGATCGCCGTGCGAGCCTTTGGCAGCAGCTCGGCGATTCGAGCCAGCACCAGTGCCAAGAAGGCTCCCACCACCATGTTCTGCACCAGATAATATCGCGCCGGCCAGACGGAGCTGTAGCTCTCATCGCGCAAGATGAGCCACTGCCGCGACAACGCCGTGGTGGCAGCCATGCCCAGCGTAGCGCCAAACAGCAACAACAAGCCAGTGATGCGCGCGCCATCAAACGGATGTCGCCGCTTCCATTCGATCACGATCCAAATTCCAATTAGAAGCAGCAGCAGGCTGAAGCAAAACAATGTGCGTGCATCATTGAACCAGGTATAAATGTTCAAGATTAGCGGATAGAGAATTTGCCGACCGATAACAATTTCGACCAGACGCGACTTGAGTTGCGCCGCGTCGGCAGCGAAGTGCGCATAAGGACTGTTCCGTTTTGCGCGCACGATGGTAAAAACGGCAAACGCAACGAGGGCAAGGTGCGGCAGCAGCGCCGTCAGATTCCATTTTGCCCTCGAGCCAGCCAGCACTTCGCGCAGAACCATCAGTCCGACAAAAGCCACGGTAATCATCCCCGCCAGCGGTGAAGTGGCAATGTGAAACAGCACCAGCAGCAGATAAAACACGAGCCAGCGCTTCGAACACACCGGATTGATACACAGATCGTGATAGATGAACAGAACAACGAGCGCGCTGAAGTAGCCGAGATTCGTTACCTCGCCGAAGATGCGATTCTCTCCATCGAGATCTGGCATCAAGAGCATCACCGCACAGACAACGAAGCTGATCGTAAAACTGTGACTTCGACGAAGCACGCAGAAGATGGCAGTGAACATGGCGGCCACATAGACGCAGGCCAGGTGATGCTGGATGGACGCTGCGTGATCGAGATTGGCACCATGAAGCAGTGTGTTGATCCAATCGGAAACCTGCATCACGACGAGATTGCCGAACACGCAGTAGTCGGGACGGATGGCGGCTAGAGATTTGGGGAAACCCAGCTGCCACAACTGCGACAGCCACACGCCGCCTTCAGTCGTGAAAGAGCCACGGAACCACGCAGGCAAAGCCCTCAGATAAATCGTCCCCAGAAAAACCGCAAAAACAAGCAGCGACGTGATGATGGGACGGCTTCGGGCAGGCAACATCATGGGGTCGATGAGTTTCGAAGCAGGAATATGAAATTCAAGGCGTTTTCCGGCACTTGGTCGCCACGGAAAAAAATACCCTTGGCGGCGAGAGTGCAGCGCTAGTCAGTCGCCCGCCCCAGCCAGCGGTCACACGGTGCAGCCAGTTTCCCGGCTAGCAGCCCGATGAACAAGGCGGTGACGGCACCGGCATAAACGTCCATCGTGTAATGCGCGCGCAGAACGAGAACGGTGACGACCTCAAAAAGCGCGATGGCAATGGCCAGCAGCTTGAGCCCCGTGCGACCGGCGCGAGCCAGTTCGATCGCGCCAAAAACCGCGAGCGCGGTATGACCGGAGAAAAAGAGATCATTGCTCACGCCATAGGTCAC
>JAIOQF010000137.1 GCA_021413535.1 Verrucomicrobiota bacterium | reverse complement strand
CTCTCCCTCAGTTCCAAAAGCGGACGAGTCGCGGTGACCCTTGGAGAAGTCCCGGTGGCTGCGAGCCTAGAGGTTCTTGAGCAAATGCTGCCAGCCATGGTGAAAATCCTGAAAGATCCAGTGGAGGCCGACAAGCCCAAGGAACACACCGAAGGCGGGCTGACGGGTTACACGGCGACTTATGCGGGTAAGATTGATGACAAGCCGGCGATGGTGATTTTCGTGCTCTTTGAAGGCGGAAAAAAACGCGCGCTCCTGGGCAACATGATCCTGATCGAGCCGGAGACGCTGCCCAAGAATGACGACGAGGCATTCAAGGCATTCATGCACTCACTGAACGGCGCAGCCCAGTCTTCTGAGAAGCCAGCAAAACCCGCAGATAAACCAGCGGGAAAATCAACGGCGAGTTCCTATCCAAAGAAGCGGCCGGTGCTGAGCTATGAAGTGCCGGCAGGCTGGACGACGGAAGTGGATAAGGATGATGACAGCATCTCCATCAATTCGGAAGACGAGCGAATTTCGGTCAACTTCACAGAAGTCCCATCGACTGCATCCATGGAATTATTTGAACAGATGCTGCCTGAAATGGTGAAGGGTCTGACCAATCCCAAGGTTACCAAGGAAGCAAGGGAACACACGGAATCTGGACTGACCGGTTTCACGGCCACCTATGCCGGGAAGGTCGAAGACAAGACCATGACCGCCATTTTTGTCCTGTTCAAAGCTGGCAAAGATCGCGCGATCCTGGGCAATATGATTCTGGAAGACCCTGCGACACTCTCCGAGGAGGTCGGCAAGGCATTCGGGAATTTTATGCACTCTCTTAAGGGCACTGAGAAATAATCGCCTCCTGCCTTTGATGGGCAGTCTCGGCTCAGACCATGCCGAGCTTCATCTTCCCCTCTTCGGAGATCATGCTCTGATTCCACGGCGGATCCCATACGAGTTCGACGGCAGCCTCGTCCATGTCTTCGATGGTCATGATGCGAGCTTGAGCGTCGGCGGCGATGGTCGGGCCCATGCCGCAACCGGGTGCCGTCAGCGTCATGCGCACTGTGGCCTTCTGTTTGCCATCGATATTCTCCACCTGACAATCATAAACCAATCCGAGATCCACGATGTTCACGGGAATTTCCGGATCGAAAACTCCGCGAAGCTGCTGCCACACTTCCATCTCGAGATCGCCCGCATCGCCGGGAATGTTCGACGATGAACTTGCTTCCGCTTTTTTCTTTTCCTCTGCGACATCGATGCCCAGCGCATCAGCGTCTTTGGCCTGGATGCGCGCAAGTCCGTGATCGGTGGCAACGGTATAAGTTCCACCGAGCGCCTGGGTTACGATGACACGGGTGCCAGCGGGCAGCTTAACGTGATCGCCGCTGGGAATTTGGATGGCCTCGACTTCGCGAGAGAGTGTGATGTCAGTGTGCATGGGGAAAGGGATAAGTGAAAAGGGATAAGGGGTGAGTAAAAAGTTATGAATTAAGGGGAATGATTTTTATCCTGCCGACTTTTTTGTCAGCGGCGGAAAGTGCGTCGTGCAACGTTGGAGCGGACTTGGTCTGATCTATTGCATGGCTAATGTTCTCAGGCTCCCTTGCCCCGCTCCCTTGCTCTGCTTCCAGCGCAGCTTTGAGTGCGCCTTCGACCATCTGGCCGCAGTGAATTTTCATCGGCGGCAGCGGGCCCAATGGCGCGCTGAGTTCGTCCGCCTTCATCTGCAATGCTTCCTCGCGAGTCTTTCCGAGAATCATCTGCGTAGCCATGCTGGCGACGGCAATGGCGGTCTGACAGCCGAAACTTTGGAAGCTGGCTTTGTCGATCACCTTCTGACCGTCGTGCTCCTTGTATTTGATCCAGAGGCGCACCATGTCGCCGCAATCGGGACTGCCAACGGTGCCGACGGCATCAGCATCGATCATCTCACCCACATTCTGCGGTGCGGTGACGGCTGATTGGAGAATGTCTTGGTTCACTTGGAGAAATTGGGAAGGGAGATTGGACAAAATTAACTGAATTTAACTGAATTCACTGATGGCAGGTTTGACTCCGAATCATTATGTTCATTCTGTTAATTCCGTCTAATCAGTGAGTTCAACACGATAGCGCGGAATGGAAGCATCCACTTTCAATGCATACGCATCAATCCCGCCCGCGAGGCATTTTGTTTCCGCAAATCCATGACCGATGAAATAGGCGACAGCATCCAGAGCACGATCCCCCAAGTGATCGTAGATGATGATCGGCGCGGTCTTGTCCCAGGTGGCGAAGATGTGCTGAATCAAATCTTGGGTGACCAACTGCGATCCCGGGATGGCCGCCGCTTCGTGTTCTTCACGCGTGCGGACATCAAGCAGTTTCAGCGCGGGATGATTAGCCCGCAGTTTAGACAATTCCTGCGGCGTGATCTGGATACTTTGATCCGCATCATGACTGGACTGAATGTGTGCGATGACTTCATCGATCGGGATATTTTCATTTCTCTCGCAGACCTGCGCGAGCGTTTCATCCGGCTGGAAACCGCAACTGCGACAGCCGCCGATGTGATACTTCGCAAAAAGAGCCCGCTGGGCACCGGGATAGAGGCGCAGCAAATCCGTCATGCGAGTTTCTCCGCTCAGTTGCGGCAGTTCTAAGATGGCAGTCATTCCGGCACCGTAAGCGCGATGCGGTCAGGGTCAAACCGTTCGCCCCAGTGAAAAATAATGGCCGGAGTCCAGATTCGCGGCTAGATTACGCGCGTGTCGAACGAACGCGAACCACGCATCTACCTGCTGCCAAACCTGATGACGGCGGGCAATCTGCTCTGCGGATTCATGGCCATCCTCCATATCGTGGGTCGATTCCAGCCCGACCTTGATCGATTCCAGCCCGTTACCGGAACGGAGCACTACCACTGGGCCATCGTCTTCATTCTCGTGGCCTGTATTTTCGATCTGCTGGATGGATTCCTCGCACGCTTCAGCGGCCAGTCTTCGGATTTTGGCCGGGAGTTTGATTCCATCGCGGACATCGTCTCCTTCGGGATCGCGCCCGCGCTGCTGGTGCATGACATTGTGCTGGGAGAATTCGAGCAGCATCTGGGTGGACTGGGCTGGATGATCTCCTGCGGCTATCTCGTCTGCGGCGCGATGCGCCTGGCCAGATTTAACTGTCTGGCGGCGATGGAGCGCAAGGATGAACCCAAGTCCACCTCCTTCCGGGGCTGTCCCATTCCGGCTGCGGCTGGTGTGATTGTCTCGCTGACTTTATTCCTCCTCTGGCTGGATGGCGTGAATCGCGAGATCGGCAAATGGAAATACGCCCTGCCCGTGCTCATGGTTCTGCTGAGCTACCTCATGGTCAGCAGCATCGAGTATCCAAGTTTCAAGTCCATCAATCTGCGCACCCGCCGCTCCTTCCATTGGGTGCTGATCAGCATCGTCCTGCTGGCATTCACCGTGCGAAACTGGCAATGGATGCCGATGGTGC
>JAIOQF010000136.1 GCA_021413535.1 Verrucomicrobiota bacterium | reverse complement strand
GACCATATCGGCACCGGCGATGGTCACACTGACGGGCAAAAAATTTGAGCCGAAGCTGGAACTGGTTGACTACAGGCCTGTGGACAAAGTTTTTTTGGGCGACGAGGGGATTGTGCGATTCGCGGTGAAAAATAACGGTGTGGCGGATTTCGCCGCTGATATTCCCTGGGAAGATCCCTGGTCGGGGCCGGCACGCATGGAGGTCAAGTCGGGCGAGACTGGGAATTTCACGGTGAATTTTCGGCCGAAGACGGCGGGAATTTATCGGCTGGAGAAATTTTTGCAGGCGGGCGTGGCGGGAAGCAAGCTGCCGCTTTATGGCCAGTGTCTTCGTCCACTGACGGTGACGCCGGGTCGTCTCGTTTTGGCGATTGGTGTATCGGGCGCCCGGGAAGGGGAGCTGCAGTTGACCAATGGACAACCGGAGCCAGTTCGCGTGCAGGTGCAGGCGGATGGACGACTTCAGGGCGGCGGTGTCATCGAGGTGCCGGGCGGCGGCACGGCGCGGGTCTCGCTGGCGCTGCCGCCGCAGGATGTGGCATCTTATCATGGCGAATTGAAAATTACTTCTGTCCAGGGTGGTGAAGTAGTGGCGGTGGTGGCTGATGCCAAGCCGGCGGAGTTGCGCGTGGTATCTCCTCCGGGTGCATTGCTTGATTTGGGCAGCGCGCCGGCGGGCAAGGCGGCGCGCGGAGAAGTGGTGATGAAGAATATTGGCGGCACCACTGCAGTGATTCAAGCGCAGGTGCGCGCGCCACTGATGGTCAAGCCTTCTGAAGAGGCGGTCAGGCTGGAGCCAGGTGCTCATGCGGTGTTTGTCCTGACGATGACGGGAGATCAGCCCGGACTGTTGAAGAGGGAGCTGACGTTCAGCGGGAATCAGTCCATACCGCCCATCGTGGTGCAGATGCAAGTCCTGCGGGCGGAGTTGGCTGCTGTTCCTGAGGTGGTGACTCCGAAGGTGTCGCCGACTGAAGTTACCCGTGAGACACCGCCGCCCGTGTCGAAAGAAGACGAGACCGCTCCACCCACACCCATGGAGCAGCTGCAGATGGCTCAATTGTCCTCGATGGGCGAGCCGGTAATGCAGGATCGGATCAATCCCTTCCTCGAGCGAGTGACGAGTCTGGAGCTGCTTGATCGCACATCGCACAGTCTGACCGTCGCCTGGAAAAATCCATCGGTGAAACCCGTCGGCTGGATCATCGAAGCTGCTACGATGGTCATGTCGCGACAAGGGAGCGGCAATTTTCGCGCAGATTACATCGCTTCCTCCGGCAGCCCAGATTGAACTGCGCATCATGGGCGTGGATCGCGACGAAAAAATTTCCGAGCCCTCGCCGGGTTTTATCATCACGACCGATAATGCCTGGAGCATGCCCGCGTGGGTTTGGCGAACGCTGGCTGCCATCATTCTAGCAGCAGCAGCTTATATCTTGAACCAGATGCGGCTTGGTGTCTGGCAGTGGGGATTTCATCGTGAGGCAAAATCGTCGGGCACAGATCGCGGCATCTATTCGTCCTGAGGACTGTTATCGGAGCTGGCTCCGCTGGATAAATCGCTTGCGGCGAGTCAGTTTTGTCTGCTTAGTCCGCGCCACTACATGAGCTACAAAAAGACCGCAGTTGTCACTGGAGCCGCAGGCTTTCTCGGATCGCACTTAAGTGATTTGTTACTGGCCAAAGGTTACAAGGTCATCGGGCTGGACAATCTGATCACTGGCAATGTGCGGAACATCGAGCATCTCGCGGGCAACGCAGACTTTGAATTCATCAAGCACGATGTGACCAAGTTCATTTTTCTGCCGGGGAAAGTGGATCTGATCTTTCATTTTGCGTCGCCGGCCTCGCCAATCGATTATCTGCAGATTCCGATTCAGACGCTGAAGGTCAGCTCGCTGGGCACGCACAATGCGCTGGGACTGGCCAAGGAAAAGGGAGCGACGTTTCTTATCGCATCCACCAGCGAGTGCTACGGCGACCCGCTGGAGCATCCGCAGAAGGAAACGTATTGGGGCAATGTGAATCCCATCGGCCCGCGTGGTTGTTATGACGAGGCCAAGCGTTTCGCCGAGGCCATCACCATGGCCTATCATCGCTTCCACAAGCTGGACACGAAGATCGTGCGCATCTTCAACACCTATGGCCCGCGCATGAGACTGGACGACGGCCGCGTGGTGCCTGCGTTCATCGGACAGGCGCTTCAGGGACGTCCACTGACATTGTTCGGCGATGGATCCCAGACGCGGAGCTTCTGTTATGTGAGCGATCTGCTCGACGGCATCTACCGACTGTCGCAGAGTGATTATCATGAGCCGGTGAACATCGGCAATCCGGCGGAGATGACGGTGCTGGAGTTCGCGAAAAGAATCCAGGCGATCACGGGTTGCGCGTCGCCCATCGAGTGCAAGCCGCTGCCGACTGACGATCCGAAGCAGCGGCGGCCGGATATTTCGCTCGCGAAAAAGCTGCTGGGCTGGGAGCCGAAAGTGAGCTTTGACGAAGGCATCCCCCAGACAATCGCCTACTTTCGGAACTTTCTCTCAATCAACTCTTGATAACAGGGTGGGAAAGCTGCTAAAAAAGACCCAGTCTCTTTCAGAAAGCCAGCTTGCAGTTGCGCAAGTGAAACATCCAACACACCATGCCCCATGCGTTTTAGCTTAATCAAAACATTTTGCCTCATGGCGCTGGCCGTCAGTTTCAGCGCCTTGAATGCTCAGGTGGCACCGGCGGTCAAAGTCGAGGTCAAAGATATCAAGCCTCAGGATCAGAGGACGCCGCAGTTTCAGGCTGCCGTCACCAAGGAGCATATCTGGCGTCCGAAAGTCTGGCTGGAGATCGACATGGAGTTGGACGTCAAGAAAGCCAAGACCGCAACGGACAACACCACGATGGTGGATGGCCAGGGGAAGTGGTGGGAAGACCTAAGCAAGTTCGCGGTCGTGGACGGAGAGATCCTTCCTAAATTAAAAACACCTTTTGCAACACTCTGGGGTGATTATGATGTAGACGTGAAGGTAAGATAAGTCGCAGTGCAACAACCGTAATATTCGATACTGGGCATCGTTTCTCCTCATGGCAGACAGCACTTTCGCAGTCCTCAATCTCGGTTCGCAACGCGTCAGCGGAGCGATCTTCGGCAAGACGCGCACTGGCGAGCTGGTGCTCAAGAGCGTTAATATTGCGGAAATGCACGGCGATCCCGGCGCGGAAGCCACGCGGCTCCCGCAGCTCAGGATGGCGGCAGTGGAGCTGGCGGAAAGCCTCAGGCTCTCGGGCCGGCCCGTGTGGTATGCCATCGCGGGACATGTGGTGTTCACGCGCTTCGTGAAGCTGCCACCTTTCGAAGATGACAAGGCGGATCAGATTGTTGAGTTCGAAGCGCGGCAGAATGTGCCGTTCCCGATCAATGAAGTCATCTGGGACTACGAGTTCATCGGCGATAAATCCGGGCCGGAGCGCGAAGTGGCACTGGTGGCCATCAAGGCGGATGCGCTGGATGACATCAATGAGCAACTGGAAGATCGGGGGATCAAGGTCGCTGGAGTCGATCTGGCGCCACTGGCCTTGAGCAACGCCTTCCGCTATGGCTATCCCGACGTTGATGTGCCAACGCTGCTGATTGATCTCGGAGCCAAATCTACGAATCTTGTCTTCATCGAAGGCGACCGGCTTTTCACGCGAAACATTCTGGTCGGCGGCTGCGCCGTGACCGGAAACATCGCCAAGGAACTTAACATCAAATTCGGAGAGGCTGAAGACCGCAAGCGCGCTCAGGGCTTCGTCTCCCCCGGCGGCACTCATGAGCCGCATGAAGACGAGGAAGTGGACGCCATTTCCAAGATCATCCGCAACACGATGACCCGGCTTCATGGTGAGATTATCCGCACGATTCACTATTATCGGACTCAGCAGAGCGGCAGTATCCCGCAGTGCATCTTCCTCTGCGGCGGTGGCGCGCAAACTCCGCTGATCACGGAGTTCTTCAGCGACAAATTCAATCTGCCCGTCGAGGTGATGAATCCACTTCGCGGAGTTCAGGTTGAGTCGCGTGCCCAAGCGATAGCGGATGCCAACACGCCTTCGATGGGCGAGCTGGTGGGCCTGGCCCTGCGCCACATCGGCAGCGCACCGGTGGAAGTGGATCTGGTTCCAGAAAGTGTCGCCCGGTCGCGCGAGACCACCCGGCGCGTTCCGCTGCTGCTGCTGTCCATGGCGTGTCTCTTCGCTGCGCTGGGCTCGGGAATTTTCTATTTCAAGAAAGCCTCGGAACTGGTGCACTCCAAGCTGGATGGATTATCAGGACACTACCGGGACTTGGAAAAATATGACAAGGAGCTCAAGAAGCTTCAGGCCGAACTGACCAGTCTGAAAACGCAGAGCGCGCAATTGGAAGATGCCGTCAAGAGCCGGGGCTGGTGGAATCATCTGCTCACGCTCTTGAATAATAAATTCGAGAACGACTACATCTGGATCACCCAGCTTGAGGTTCTGAAAAATGGCAACGCTCTGACCAATCCGCTTTCCGGTGGCGGCACTGTCACAGGTGCCAATGCCGCCAATCCAGCCGCCAAGGGTGGCGGATCGGCGACCGCGCCCAATTACGAACTCCGCATCCAGGGTCTTTACCGCAAGAACGACAAAGAGCAGAAAGTCGTCTACGAATTCTATGATGCCCTCACGACCGCGAAGGATGCCGAGGAATTCTTTTCCAAGCCGCCAGCGGAACAGAAACCGGAGGTCGAGACCGGCGCCACGGGTGAGGATCGCTATGCATATAAATTTAAATTTCGCCTCCCGCTGGCGAAAGACACGATGAAATTTGAAAAGTAATGAATTGGATCCAACAAAACAAGAGGCTGGCATCCATCCTCGGCATCATGATCGCCGGCGGGCTGGGCTTGGGTTACTTGCTCTACGACGGGTGGTCGGAGTTCTCGACTGCCCAGACCGAATGGGAAACGAAGAGTCAGGATACGACGAAGATGGAGAACAGCAAAGTTTATCCCAGCGCCGCCAATGTGAAGGCGCTCGACCAGGAGATTGCGGACTATCGTGGCGAATTTAAATTATTAAGACTGGCACTTTTGGATCCGGCTGCCCAGAGGCAGATCAAGCCCCTGAGCGAAACTGAGTTTCAGGCAAACGTGAAGGAGCGAACCAAGGCGGTTCTCCAGAAGGCTGACGAGTTTGGCATCAAAAAACTCCCGCCGAATTTCGCCCTCGGTTTTGAGGAATATTCCGGCAAATTGCCGCTTAATGCGGAGGCGGCTGTGGAGCTTAATGTCCACCTTGAGGTTATGGAGAAGTTCATCATGACTTTGATTGATGCCAGAGTGGAATCGATCGATCAACTGCAGCGCTTCCGTTTGTCGTGCGAAGACCAGAAGACATCAGGCACCACGACGGCGGGCCAAAAACCAGCCGGAACTCCGGCGCCAGCAGCGAACGCTGAGCAAGTGCTGGATCGCTACACGATCAAATGCAATTTTACGACCGATCAGAGGCAGTTGGAGACCGTAATGAACAATCTGAGCAATGCTGCGAAGACCCACGATTTCCTCGCGGTGCGCCTGATGCGCGTGGAAAACGAAAAGACCGAGGCGCCGACCCGGGATGAAATCAGAGCGGCTCAGCGGAACAATACGGTCAATGAATCATCCGCATCTCCCAGCGCGGCAGATCCCAAGGTTCGCGCAGCAAACATTATAGCGCCGCCCAAGCCCCTGCCCGCGGATGCGCGAACTATCATCGGTGGTGAAATTTTGAAGGTTTATCTGGAGGTGGACTATATCCGCTTCCGTCAGCCACCACCCGAAAATGCACTGCCGCCGAAACGGTGACACCTTGAAAACTTCGACACGTCATGCATAAAGCCAGCGGAAAATACGAGAGCATCATCCTGATTGTCATGGCGATCCTAGCCATAACAACGGGAGCTTGGTTTATCCGGATGACCTTAAGTTTTCCGGAGACCTTGACGCATAACCAGGGGGCGGAAAAACCGTTCAACGGTGATATACCCGTGGATAAAATCAGACAGGCCATCGAACTGGCCAAGGCGGATCCCAAGCTCTGGACTCAGCCCATCCGAGGCAACAAGTCCGTGCCGCTCTTCAAGTCCGTCCTGCTCCTGTTGAAGTTCAACGAGCCGAACAACATCATCGACATGTATACTGAGTCACCGCAGATTCGCCCCCCGATGACCAACAAATGGCTTCGGGAAAGCAATCTGCCAAAGATCGGCGATCTTCCCGCCTACTTGATTCCCAACGTGGGTGATCTCGATCCTGACGATGACGGCTTCTCCAACAAGGAAGAGTTTGAGAAGGGAACCAACCCCACCGATGCCAAGAGTCATCCGCCGGTCACGGACAAGCTTTTCTTGGTGGAGCGCATCGCGCATAATTACCGGTTGAATCTCAAGTCTTCCAATTCCCCGTTCCAAGTGGGCACTCCGGATGAAAGCAAAAAAAAGAACTGGTTTGTTAGTCCCGGCACCCGCTTCGGAACGGGCGACAGATTTATTGCGGGCAAGCTCGAGAAGAAAATGGTGCCAGATGACCGGCTGGGTGAGAAGGACGTATCGGAGCTGGAGGTCGAAGACACGGTGCGCAAGAACAAGTTCACCATCACCATGGGCACGGAAACCAACATCGCGGATTACGAAGCCATTTTTGAATCCCGTCTCAAGACTCTGGAAAGAGTGAAGGCCATGAAGGACGAAAAATTCCGCATCCCGAGCTGGCCAGATACGACTTACAAAGTCATTGACATTCAAGCAGACTCTGCGGTAATCTCACCCCTGAATTCCGCCGGCACGCCAGACAAAGAGATCATCATCAAGCAACACTAAGCCAAATTTGGCGCACGAAGCGGAACTCTCAAAACACTCTCCCGTCTACTCGTAAAATTAGCATCCGGCGCATCATCCATCTCCCAAGGCATCACTCTCCGAATCTCCCACTCCCGAAATGATCAGCACCCATCGTCATACCAGAATCGTGAGCAACGCTACCCTGCTTGCTTTATTCTCAGTCATCACCACTGCGAGCACCTTCGCGGGATCAGGAGGTTACGGGGGAGGCACTCTTTCCGGCATCGCCGACCGGGAAATCAATCGCCGGATGCAGCAGGCACATGAAGCCGAGGATGCCATTGCCCGTGGCGACAAGTTTTACGCCGAGAAAGACTACGAGCAGGCGCTGAATGAATACAAAACTGCGCTCGATCTGCTGCCCGAAGCTCCAGCTACCCAGCTCCTGCGTGATTCCGCCACGGCGCGCTATTGTGATGCCGCAGTCGGTCTGGCGCATGAACGGGCCAAAGGCGGACGCTATGACGATGCCCGCACTCTGCTCAAAGATGCACTTGCTCGTAATCCCGAGCACGTTGCTGCCAAGACCTTGTTGAAACAACTCGACGATCCAGAGCGCTATAACATAGCTCTCACACCTGAGCATGTAAAAAACGTGGCCGATGTGACCCGTCATCTCCAAATGGCAGTCGCATTCGAAGAGCTGGGCGATCATGATAACTCGCTTAAGCAGTTTCAGGATGTCCTGCGCATCGACAAATACAACAATGCTGCTCGTCAGGGCATGGAACGCGTGGAGCAGGAGAAATCCCGTTACTATCGCACGGCGCGGGATCACACGCGTGCTGACATGCTGAATGATGTCAACAAGGCCTGGGAAAAGCAGGTGCCCGTGCAGCTCCTGGCTTCCGAGATGTCGAACATCAGCAACACCGCGAGCACCGGTCGCTACCTGATCGAAAAAATGAACCGCATCACTTTTCCCTTGATTCAGTTTACGGGGAATAGCGTGGAAGAAGTGGTCGAATTTCTCCGCATTAAAAGCAAGGAGCTGGACACCATGGAGCGTGATCCTGCCAGGAAAGGTGTGAACATCATTCTTCGTCAAGGTGCAGCCCCATCCACGGCGGCGATTACTCTTGAACTGCGCGATGTCCCGATGGTGGAAGTTCTCCGCTATGTCACCGAGCTCGCTGGCATGAAATACAAAGTTGAGCCCTATGCCGTCCTTGTCGTTCCTGTGTCCGACGTGGGAACCGAGCAGTTCACCCGCACCTTCAAGGTTCCGCCAGATTTCCTGACTGGCGGTGCTGGCGATGGTGGCTCGGCTCCAGCTGCTCCTGCTGCTGTTGCCCCTGATCCGTTTGCCCCTAAGACAGCAGGTGGTGGCACAGGCAGTGGTGGAAGTTCATTGAGTGGTCCAAGAAACACTGCGGTAGCAATTCTTTGAGCGAATGGCATTTC
>JAIOQF010000262.1 GCA_021413535.1 Verrucomicrobiota bacterium | reverse complement strand
GATGTCAAACAGGAAGACCGGCTTACGACGCGCTTTGGCGTGATCTCGCACGGGAAGACCAAGCTCTATCGTTGTCGTGCCGGCGATCACCGCATTTATTTTTCCGTTGAAGGCTTACAGGTGAAAATTCACCGGGTGCTGCATAAGAACACTCTGCAGGATTTTCTTTATCGCAGCAATCTTGGCAGCGCAGGCGAGGACGAAGCCCTCGGTGGAGCCAAGGGATTCTGGAAGCTCATTGAAGACGGTGAGCGGACGCACAAGATGGTGTAACTGTCGGCATGGCTGCAGCTGACTTTTTCAAAAACGAGGCTCATCGCCTCGCGGAGTTCCCTGTCGCGCGGGATTCCATCTTCATGGCGCACGCCGGTGTGTGCATCCTGCCGCGCCGGGTTGTCAAAGCGATGCAGGATTACCTGGAAATGTGCTGTGTCGCCCATCAGGAAAGCGGAGAAGTTTGGCGCACACTTAACGAAACCCGCATCGTTGCAGCGAAGCTTATCGGCGCCAGGGCGTCGGAGATTTCGCTGCTGGGCCCCACGTCGCTCGGCCTGAGTCTGGTGGCCAATGGACTGCCGTGGCAGGCGGGTGACGAGATCGTCTGCTATCACGACGACTACCCGGCGAATGTTTATCCCTGGATGGATCTACAGCGCCGCGGCGTGGTCTTGAAGTTTGTGCAAACTGCTGCGCCGGGCGCAGTCACCCTGGAGTCGGTGGAACGCGCGCTCACTCCGAAGACGAAGATGGTCGCGCTGGCTTCATGTCACTTTCTCACGGGCTATCGGATTGATGTGAATGCCATCGGTAAAATGCTCCGCGAACGTGGCATCTGGTTCTGCCTTGATGCCATCCAGACCATTGGCGCGTTTGACACGCGGGTGGATTACGTGGATTTTCTTAGCGCTGATGCGCACAAATGGATGCTGGGTCCGATGGCGGCCGGTATTTTCTATGTGCGCGAAGAACTGCAGGAGTTGCTGCATCCTTCGCTGATTGGCGCGTGGAATGTAAAATCGCCCAACTTCATCGCCCAAAGCGAAATCGAATTTGAGCGCGATGGCCGTCGTTACGAACCCGGTGTGTTAAATGCGGTGGGCATAATCGGCATGAAGGCCGGCTTGGAGATGCTACTGGAGCTGGGCATGGAAAACATCAGCGCACGATTGCTGGAATTGAAATCTCATCTGGTGCCCAAACTGGAGGCGCTGGGCTTTAGCGTTCTTCCACCGACCGGTGGTGCTGCCGCATCCGGCATCACCACGGCCACGCGCGAGGGCGGTCTGTCCTTGGAGCAGGTGTTTGATCATCTGACGAAAAATCACGTCGTCGTCTCCTTGCGTCACAACCGCGCCGGACGGGCCCACCTGCGCTTCAGCCCGCACTTCTATAATACGAAAATGGAAATCGACCGTGTGGTCAATCTCATCAGTTGTGCGGGTTAGTGCAATGTGACTTCATGATATGTTCACGCATTCAGGCCCACGAAGAATCTCGATCTCAAAATAACGAT
>JAIOQF010000261.1 GCA_021413535.1 Verrucomicrobiota bacterium | reverse complement strand
TCAGCCCATGCGTTGCGCGGGATGAGGATTTCTGATGGGACATTCGGACATTCGGCGACAATATCGAAGCCGAACACGGGATCGGTCACTGTCTTCGACTTGGCGAGCGAGCCGTCGTGGATGGCGTCGATGATGGCCCGGGTGTTTTTCAGGCTGATGCGTTTGCCGACGCCGGGACCGCCGCCGCCCCAGCCGGTGTTCACGAGCCAGACGCGGGCGTTGTGCTTTTTCATCTTCTCGGCAAGCAGTTCGGCGTATTTGCTCGGATGCCAGACGAGGAAGGGGCCGCCGAAGCACGGCGAGAACGTGGTCTGCGGCTCGGTGACGCCCATCTCGGTGCCTGCGACCTTCGCGGTGTAGCCGCTGATGAAATGATACATGGCGTGCGCGGGGGAGAGTCTGCTCACGGGCGGAAGCACGCCGAAGGCATCGCAGGTGAGGAAGATCACATCGGTCGGGTGCCCGGCCACGCAGGGGATTTTTGCGTTGTGAATGAACTCGATCGGATACGCTCCGCGCGTGTTCAACGTGATGCTGGTGTCGGTGTAGTCCACGCCGTGGTCTTCATCGAGCACCACGTTTTCCAGCACCGCGCCGAAACGGAGCGCCTGAAAAATATCCGGCTCGCTCTCGGAGGTGAGGTTGATTGCTTTGGCGTAACAGCCGCCTTCGATGTTGAAGATGCCGTCGTCACTCCAGCAGTGCTCGTCGTCGCCGATGAGGTGGCGCTTTGGATCGGCGGAAAGTGTCGTCTTGCCCGTGCCGCTGAGGCCGAAGAGCAGGGACGATGCGCCCGTTTTCTTATCGGCGGTGGCTGAGCAGTGCATCGAGAGGATACCGCGTTTGGGGCCGAGGTAGTTGGCGACGGTGAAGACGCCCTTTTTCATCTCGCCGGCGTATTCGGTGCCGAGAATGATGAGTTCTTTACCCTCGAGACTGAGATCGATGCTGGTCGAAGAATTCATTCCGGTGGTCAGCCGGTTCGCGGGGAAAGCACCGGCATTGAAAATGACGAAATCGGGCGCGCCGAAGTTTGCCAGCTCATCCTTCGTCGGGCGAATCAGCATCGTGTGCATGAAGAGCGCGTGATAGGGCCGCGAGCAGATGACACGCACCTTGATGCGAAATTTCGGGTCCCAGCCCGCGAAACCGTCGAAGCAATAGAGCCGCTCGCGCGTGTTGAGGTAATCGAGCGCGCGCTGGCGGTTGACCTCGAAGGTGTGCTCGTCGCAGGGAATGTTCACCGGCCCCCACCAGATGTCGTTCTCAGACGCGGGATGTTTGACGACGCGTTTGTCCTTGGGTGAGCGTCCGGTTTTTGCGCCGGAGTAGGCGACGAGCGCGCCGTTGTCCGCGATGCTGGCGTCCTTCTCGAAATGAATCGCGTGCTCGTAGAGCTTGCTTGGCGAGAGGTTGTGATGGATTTCAGTGACAGTGAGGCCGTGGGTGGTGAGGTCGAATGTGGTCATGGATCGATGAATTGCGAGTCGGACGACACTAGGACGTGTCATTCGCAGTTGCTGCGCAATTTTTGTGAAGTTATCGCCCCACTTTTTTCTATCATGATTTCGCCAGTGCCGCCTTGAGGTTGTTCACGGAAGACTGTTCGCCGATCCAGGTCCAGTAATGCTGGAAGAGGGTTGTGAAATCGCGCCTCAACGAGTCGATGGACTTCTTCATCGTATTGTCGAGCGCCTGGGCTTCGCTGACGCTGATGGGGCGCGTGGGTGTGCCCGAGGAGGTGAAAACCTCCTTCAGTTGGGCGCGGCGAGTCTTGATGAGTTCGTCGTTCTTGCGCTGCTCCTCCATGCAGGCCCGCTTCAGTTCCTCGTTTGAGGCGGCGAGCTGCTGCTGGGCCAGGGTGCGGTTTTGTCGTTCCAGGCGCTCGATGCTGGATTGCAGACCCTTGATGACTTTGTCGCGCTGGGTATTGGAGTGCGAGGTGAGCATTTGATTTTGCCGGTAGTCATCGCTTTCGACGTAGCTGACGCCGCCATACCAGGAGTCGCTGGTTGTTTTGTAGCGTTCGAAGTCCTGGTGCTTTGGCAGTGACTTGTTCATCTCCAGAATTTGGTTCACCCGCTTTTCGATGCGCTCGTTGAAGCGCGCAATGATGCGGCGTTTCTCATCGGTGGTCAGATTGAAGGTTGGCCGGCGCATCTGTTCCTCCAGCCACGCGCGCTTCTGCTGGTAGTAGGTGATGTTTTTCTGCAGGTCAGTGATCGTCTGTTCCTTCATGCGGGAAACTTTAGTGCGGGAATCCTTGGAATCGCCGACCATGCGCAAGGTCGAGAGGATATCGTCCACACGATCTTCGATGCGGGAGTCGGTGAACTTGATCTCATCGAGCAGGAGGTTGGCGCGTTGTTCCTGGGCGGCGAGGCGGGCCTTGAGGACGTTCTTGTCGGGCGCTGGTGCGGTGGTTTGCGCGTTGGTTCCGGTGTTGCAGAGAAGTGCGAGGCTGAGAGCGAGGTGGCGGATGGTGAGTTGTGGATGGTTCATGGCTGGAAGGAA
>JAIOQF010000260.1 GCA_021413535.1 Verrucomicrobiota bacterium | reverse complement strand
AGTCGCCGAAGGCCGCTTCCGCGAAGATTTGTTCTACCGGCTCAACGTCGTCCGCATCCACATCCCGCCGCTGCGCGAGCGTCGCGATGACGTTCGCACTCTGGCGGAATTTTTCCTCCACCGCATGGCCGCGCGACGGCGCACACCGCAAATGCGTTTCAGCGAGGACGCGCTTTCCATGCTGGAGGCTTACGACTGGCCGGGAAACGTGCGCGAATTGGAGAATACGATCCAGCGCGCTTGCGCCCTGAGCAACACCGACGTGCTATTACCCGCAGACATCCCCGTGGGCAGCAACACGCATCGCATTGCCACCCCGATCCACACGCTCACCCGCATGCAAGATGCCTTGCAGAGCCTGATTCAAAACGCCCAAAGCATTCCTGACTTTGAACTCATGCCCTGGCTGGAACGTGAGATGCGCAAGGTCGCGCTCCGCCACTTCCAAGGTGATCTCGACAAGGCCGGTAAACTTCTTGGCGTGCCCGTTTCGCCTGCCGTGAAAAGCGAGCAGCGCCCCTCGGATCCACACTCAACTCCGAAGACCGCCGCTCCCAAGGCGCCCCCCCGCTCGCGTAAGGCTTCGTAGTAGATTCTGGAGTGCGTCGGCACGCCGCCGCTATCGCAAGTCGCGACATGTCGCTACTCATGAAAGCGCTGGCACGTTAGCACACTCCAAAAAAATTCGCCGCGTCCGCATTTCCCACGCCGGACGTGGTTCATCGTCGTTTCATGCCAGCTCCCGCCAACACCATCGTCACTCCACCCGCCGCTCCTGCGCTGGTAGACCGGGTGCGCCGTGTCGCGGCATTTTCCAGCAGACTGCGCCATCTCCAGGACGGCAAAGACATCGTGCTCGATCACATCACGCGCGAAGCCTGGCCCTTCGCTGCGGCGCTGACACTCAAGTCCGCCAAGCAAAAACGCGCCTGGGTGCTCTGCCCCGACGCCCGCACCCAGGAGCAGGTTCATGCTGATCTCACGGCCTGGGGCGTGACATCTTGGTTTTTCCCAAGACTGGCAGCCATCTGTCGTGCTTTGTGCTGGCAGCCTGGAAGAATCCGCACCCGCGCCCGGTGAACTCGCCGCGTCCGGCAAGAAGTTGCGCAGTGGCATGAAACTTGATGTGGAGGCTCTACTTGCCGACATTGTCGATGCCGGATACGAGCGCGTGCCGGTAGTAGCGGAGCGCGGTCACTTCGCGCGACGCGGGGGCATCGTGGATATTTTTCCATGGATGGCTGAGGAACCGCTGCGCCTTGAGTTTCTCGATGAAAAAATCGAATCACTCCGCGCCTTCGACATTCATACACAGACATCCGTGCGCCAGATCAATAGCGCCACGCTTCTCCTTCGGCAAAGCGCCAGTGGGAGCGATGCGGCCAAAGTCAAAGATCACATCCGGACCAGCGACCTGATCATCGCTATCGAATGCGAGTTGGAAAGTGGCTCAAGCTTGCCACATGTCTTCATCACCAGCGGAGCCGACCCCCGCGAGGTGCAGGAAGATTTCACCACCGCCATGTTCGAGAATCCACTCGGCGTTTTCGAGGCCGGTGATTTCGTGCTGCACGAAGCCCGGCGTGCGCGCTTCGCCAAGCAGGTGGAAGAATGGCGACGCGATGGCTGGCGGGTAACGATGTTTTTTCACAACGAGGGCGAACGCGAACGCTTCGAGGAACTCATCGGGGCAGAATGGATCAAACAAAATGCAATCGAACTCGCTTCCGGTTTACTGCACCGCGGTTTCACCGTGCCCGGCGCCAAACTGGCCGTTCTGACTGGCGCGGAAATTTTCGGTCGTCACCAGCACACGCGACGCGTGCGTGGCACAAAGCTCGATGAAGCCCAGGTTTTGCGCCAGGCGCGCGATCTGCTGCGCGAGATGAAGGAGGGTGATCTCGTCGTCCATGCCGACTGCGGCATCGGGAAATTTATCGGTGTCGAAGTGCGCGGTGCATCGCGGGAAGAAGTGCTCGTGATCCAGTATGCGGACGCCGCGAAACTCTTCGTGCCGGTGGCACAGGCGCATCTGGTCTCGCGCTATGTCGGCACCGGCGGACGCACGCCGCCGCTCAACAAGATCGGCGATGCACGCTGGAGCCGCACCCGCGCCAACGCGGAACGCAGCGTGGAAGAATTCGCCGCGAAGATGCTCTCCACACAGGCCCAGCGCCAGACGGTCAAGGGATTCTCCCACACACCCGACAACAAATGGCAGATAGAGTTTGAGCAGTCATTTCTTTATCGCGAAACGACGGACCAACTCCGCTGCACGGAGGAGATCAAGCGTGACATGGAAACCGAGAAGCCGATGGATCGTCTGCTCTGTGGCGATGTCGGTTTCGGCAAGACCGAGGTTGCGATTCGCGCCGCATTCAAGGCGGTGATGAGCGGACGGCAGGTTGCAGTGCTGGTGCCCACCACCGTGCTGGCGCAGCAGCACTGGCACACAT
>JAIOQF010000113.1 GCA_021413535.1 Verrucomicrobiota bacterium | reverse complement strand
AAATTGCCGTTGCAGAGATGGGGCTGCTACGAACCCCCGTCGCCTTTCCTTCCACTTCACATTGCTTGCTCATGGTTCTGGCTTCGGCCCACTCAACGCGAACAACTTTGTAAATGTCCGCACATAAAGCACACCATCCGCCACGGCGGGCGTGCTATGGCTTCCTTCGCCCAACTCGTTCTTGGCCAGTCGGCGATATTTTTTGGTAGCTGAAAGCACGATCGCTTCACCGGTCGTGGAGACATTCAACAAATAGTCGCCAATCACAATCGGCGAAGAATAAAAATTCCCACCGATCCGTTCGCGCCAGTAGATTTCGCCCGTTACGGCATCGGCACACGCGGCAATGCCCGCGTCGGTCCACATGAAAAGCAATCCAGCGTTGGCCACGGGCGTGGTGCAAAGGGGCGCGGTGCGATCAATCCGATAGACCATTTCTGGTTTAACGTCTTCTGCTGGTCGACCGGGACGGACCGCGACGATTTCATTCCCATGCCCCAACCAGCCACACACCCCTACGATAAACTCACCCACGACGATTGGCGAACCGATGGCCGTTTCGATATGGCTTTTGTCGAACGCATCGATCTCCCACAACTTCTCGCCCGAATGAGGCTTGAGAGCCGTAATGCCATTGGTCCAGTTGGTTAAAATCAACTGGGCATCGCCCCCTTCTCCTCGATGTTCTGGTTCGGCGAGAACACCCATCCCAGAGCCTTGGATTTCCGCCCGGAGGTGCATGATTCGGATGGTCTTCTCATCGAACAAAATTACGGTCCCGTGATCTGGCGTCCACTGGACAACAGCAAGGAACTGCGCCAGAGCCTCTTCAATATCGAATCGCTCAAGGGGTTCGGCCTCCTGCAACGCGATCGTGAATTCAGCCACTACCAGGATCTCGAGGCGAAGTATCACAAGCGCACCGCAGTCTGGGTGGAACCCATCGAAGGCTTCGGTCGCGGCGCGCTGCACCTCATCGAAATCCCCACTGGCGAGGAAACTTGGGATAATGTCGTGCTCATGTGGGAGCCTGATCATTTCCCGACGTCGACCGAGCCTTTGCGCTTCGCCTACAAACTGCACTGGCAGGGCGAACACGAACACAACCTTGCGAAGGTAATCTCCACCCGCTACGGCGAGGCCATCGCCACGCCAACCAATCCGAACGATTATCTTTTCGTGGTGGATTTCACCAAGGGCAAGGTCCCTGATGATGCCGCAGCCGACTGGACTCCCACGATTGAACTCACAATTCCGCCGGATGCAAAGTTGCTGGATAAACGTGTGATCGCAAATACTGAAAGCGGAGGCTGGCGCGCCTTTTTCAAGATGGATGTTCCGCCGGAGCTGAAGCTTCTGGAAATGAACTGCGAATTGAGCGACGGCAAGCAACCGATGTCCGAACGCTGGTCATACCAATGGAAGCGGTAGAAAGCCTGACGGCCAACGGCCCGATGGAGGCCGTGACCATTCACTTCGCGCCCAAGACCGGCAGCGAAGAGGAATGGAACGAGGCCTACGCGCGCCTCGCCGATTACTTCCGCAGCTTCCGACTGCATAACCGTATCCGCCGCACCCAGCTCATTCTGGAAACCCTGCGTCGTGCCGCCGATGCGCACGAAAAGGATCCCTCACGACCGCCGACCGCACACGCGATTGCCCAGGCCCGCGCGATGTTGAAAGAATGGCTCTCGGAAATTTATCAGGGCATGGAGCTGACTGAATCGCAGATCGAAGGCACCGGGCGGCTCGGCTTCCATCTTTGTGACGGACCAGGTCGATGGCCACATTTTTTCATCGACCGCGACAATCTTCCTGAAGACATGACCGGCGCCATGCGCTCCGCCGTGCGCACGTCCGGCCCGCGGCTTCAGATTTCCAAAATGACGCCGCGTCCCATTGACCTCGGCATCATGGGCGATTCCGATGACGATGATTCCGATGGAGGAAAACTGGCGCTGTTGCGCTATCCGATTCTGCTGGCAATCATCGTCGGCGTGCTCTGGTATGTTTACACCCTGACGAACACATGAGCGCACCCGCCGCCGGTCCAGCCGCGCTGTCGCGCGTCACCTCACGTGTCTCGTTGCACCATCCGGCATCCCATGCGGGGATCCCCTCGCCCAAGCAAGCGCGCATCCGTCGCGCGACATTCTTCACGTTTGTCTTCCTCGGCACCATCGTTGGTGCCTGGCTGATGTATCTCGTGCTCTCGCGCTACGGCATGCACTGGCATGAGACCGGTTTACTGATCGTTTTCGTTCCGCTTTTTTATCAACTCAACACCGGCTTCTGGACTGCGCTCTTGGGCATCTGGATGATGAACCGCCCCAAGCCGGATCCGCTGGATCTCATGCGCACCATTCCGCGCGACGACATGGACTCCCCACTCGGAGCCACCACCGCCATCATCGTGCCGGTCTACAACGAAGACGTAACTCGCGTCTTCGAAGGTGTGCGGGCGGTCTACAACTCCCTGCTCGCCACCGGTCGCGTGGAGAGCTTTGACTTTTTCATCCTCAGTGATTCGGATGATCCCAACAAGTGGATCGAAGAAGAGGCCGCCTGGCTAGAACTCTGCCGCCAGCATAATGCCTTCGGTCGCATCTTCTACCGCAAGCGCCGCGCGCCGATCAATCGCAAGAGCGGCAACGTCTCTGACTTCTGCCGTCGCTGGGGCAAGCGCTACCGCTACATGATCGTGCTGGATGCCGACAGCCTCATGGCCGGCAAGTTTCTGGTGAACTTGGTGCGCATCATGGAAAAGAATCCCGGCATCGGCATTCTGCAGACTTTCCCCAAGCAGATCGGTGCCACCACCCTGCTCGGTCGCGTCATGCAGTTCGGCCAAGCCCTCTACGGTCCCGCCTTCGTCGCCGGTCTCAACTACTGGCAGTGTGGCGAAGCAAACTTCTGGGGACACAACGCCATCGTGCGCCTCGCGCCCTTCATCGAATATTGCGCGCTGCCCGCTCTCCCCGGCAAGGAACCTCTCGGCGGTCACATCCTCAGTCATGATTTTGTCGAAGCCGCGCTCATGCGGAAGGCTGGGCAACCTCCAGCACTTCTCGCTGATCTTTGCCAAAGGGCTCCATCCCATCAGCCGGCTGAACTTCATCCACGGCATTCTGAGCTATGTGAGTTCGCCGCTCTGGTTCCTGTTCCTCGCCTTCGCCACGGTCACTGCCGCGATGAATCCCGAACTGAGCGCGCCGCACGCGCATCTTTCCGTGGAACTCCTCTTAATTCTGACGCTCACGCTCATCTTCCTGCCGAAGGCGCTCATCGTGCTCGACGAACTTTCCACCGGCAGGCTCTTCAAGCCCGTGCGCCTCAGACTGCTGGCCGCTTTGGGCAGTTTCCTCGACACTTTTATCTTCGCCCTGCTGGCACCGATCATGATGATCTTCCACAGCCGTTTTGTCATCTACACCATCCTGGGCAAAGGCGTGAAATGGATCGCCCAGCGCCGCAAACTCTCCACGGGCATCGACTGGCGCGAACCCATTCTCACCTTCGGCAGCGTAACCGTCGTCGGCATCGTCTGGGCCGTAATTGCGTTTTTTATCTCCAGCCATTTCTCAAATAATTTTCTGATTTGGATCAGCCCCGTCGTTTTAGCACTGATTCTGGCCATTCCCTTCGCCATCATCACTTCCAGCAATCGCTCACTGTTCCGCTTTGGAGTTTTCCTCACGCCAGAAGAAGTCGATCCGCCGCCCGTGCTCCAGTCTCTGGAAGACCATCTGAACGAGGTCAAGGACCGGCCGAAACTCCAGCCGGAAATCGAGCAAAATTTTGGTCTCATCCAGTTGTGCCTCGATCCCTATGTCAACGGACTGCACGTCAGCCTCCTGCGCCGCCGCAAGAACCAGCAGCACTCCCGGGAATACTTCGCCTACCTCTCCCACAAGCTCATCACGCTGGGCCCCGTCTCGCTGCACGCGCAAGAGTTGAAGGCCATCATGTATGACGCCGACAGCGTGACGAACCTGCATTACGAACTCTGGAGCGCAGCCGAGGAACATCTCAGCAGCTTCTGGAAAATGGCCATCCGCCAATACAACCTCGTCGCGCCGAATCCTTTCACCCACCTCATCGCCCAACGGCAGGACGCCTAAAAATACCTAGTATTATATGCACCCCATGGACATAGAACCCATCCCCCAAACAACCGTGGCACCCAAAGCAATCCTCCACCGGATTCTGCACGATACCGAGGAATTAGTCCGTCGGGATCCAGCCAAAGCCATCGCCACCGCCTTCGGTGCCGGACTGTTGCTGAACCTCGTCCCGCCGCGCGTGATTGTCGGTGCCATCACTGCGGTCGCAGTCCCCTTCATGCGACCGGCCCTGCTCGGGCTCGGCTTGTTCAAGGCTTTCGAGTTGTGTTGCAAAGATGACACCTCAAATTGCGACTCAGATGAAAGCAGTGACTGATCGCAATACCAAAAACGCTTCCGCCGAAATTCGACGGAAGCGTTCTGGAAAATCGATTTGGCAAACTTCTGATCAGCTCACCAGCGGCAAGAGCTGCTCCCGGCACCACTTTCCATTCTGCTTGGTGACACCGTCGGGATCGTCCACGGCGACATGGGCTTCATCCTCGCAGATGATCCAGCCTTCGTAGTTGTGCTGCACGAGCCACTCCGTGATTTTGTGGAAGTCGAGTTTTCCGGTGCCCATCTGCGCCCAAGGTTCAGGCCCGTTGCCGGAGTAATCCTTGTAGTGAATGTGGTTCACGAGGTGCTGCCATTTGTTGAGCGTGGCGATGACATCCATGCCGCCGCGAATGATGTGTCCCACGTCGGGCGTCCAGCCGGTGACCTTGGGGTCAAGGCTATTGAGCACCACGTCGTAGTCTTCCTGCGTCCGCACGATGGAATTGGGCGGACTATTCGGATGATAGGAGCATTTGATACCCAGATCAGCGGCACGCTTCGACACGTTGTTCACGTTGCGGGCCACATTGAGCCGGCGTCGCTGCAGGTCTTTCGTCCGGCCGCTGGGAAGCGTCACAGTGCCAAGCATGGATCCCGGAAAGTGTTTCAGCGTCGCGATTGCATAATCGGCCGCAGCCCGTTCCTCGGGTGTTTCCGTTTCCCCGTCCCAGCCGCAGATGAGCGCGAGTCCGGCGAGCTTCATATTGTGCTTCTCGAGACTGGCCTTGAGCTTGGCAGGATCTTTCAGGTCACCCATCCAATAGGGTGAACAGCCGAGCGCCTTCTCGGAAATTTCGAGCACCATGGGCTCGATGCCGGTGAACCCGGCTTCGGCGGCGACCTTGATCATGTGGTCGAGCTTGTTGTCATAGCCTTTGCCGGTGCCCTGCATGAACCAGGTATAGACTTCAGAACCGAATTGAATTTTGGACATGGTCAGTGAGTTTAGTTTGGGATTGGGAGCGAACCAGTTGGCGAGGGCGCATCGCCGCGCAAGTGCATTTCTTGCCATCGCAATGACGGCAATCATACAAAGTAACGCAATCGAATGATCGCTCATGAACGAGGTCAGCCAGACGCAGGTTGCTTGCAGGGCAAATTCTCCGTGGGGCGCAGACTGAGGCAACACAACCCCACACCATGCGCAGTCTACCGCATGGCGGGCTTGGAATCCTGAGGCATTCGTCGAATACCGGCCTGTTCGTAGGCGGAAAGAGTCTGCGATCAAAGCTTGAACGCCATCATGGCCCCAAATGGGCTCAAAAATCGGAAATATTTATCTATTCATGACAAACGATTTCTGAAATAGTATCCAATAATTCAGGGCAAATTACCGAGATTAATTCGCAGATTTTTCTGAGTGCATGGTGTTCGTCTCCAAAAAAAAATCACTATTAAGGTCGCCTGAATGGAAACTGCCGCATGTGATATTTTCGGCAGTTGGACGGTGGTTTTATGAGTCAGAACGCCACCTCTGATAAACAAGATCGACATTTTTCTATGATGAAAAACGCTAAATCATTTACCCGTCTCCTTTAATTGCACCCACCTGCCAAATACCTATGAAATCCTCCCTTCGGCTATTGATCCTGTGTGGCAGCTTCGTGCTGCTGGTGTTGTTTGCAGCACTTTGGTTGCGCTCCACAGACACGTCGCCGAAACCAGATCAGGCAACGCATCCGCTGGCGAAAGCCAATCAATCCACACGTAACGATGTCTCTGATGAGCCTGTTGAAGCGCTCGCATCTCCGCGCAAGACACCGGTCGACCCGGCTCCATCCGCTGTGCTGCAGAAAGACGCGACGGAGTTTGAGCGCTTCAACGAGTGGGCCGCCCGCTATCTGGCGGCGACTGATGAACAGCGGCGTGAGCTGCAGGAAGAAGGCATCAAGATCGCCCAAGCGCGACGTGTGGTGCTGCGGCAGATGATCGAGACCAATCCCCGACAGGCAATCGAGAATGCGGTGCCGCCAGTGCTGCGCCAGCAATTGCCGGCCGCGATCGCGGAACAGCTCGAGGAACGCGTGAATGAAGAAGCGTTTTACGGCGTGCTCGGCTCGGTGCCTTCAGCGGAGAATCCAGCGACGCCGGCCTACCGACGCGAGGTGCAGACGAGTGATGGCGGACGCTACCGCGCCTTTGTCTATGGTCGCCGCCTGAACCAGCCCACCATTCTGACGCGGCAACGCACGGCAACACTGCTCGACGAGCAGGGTTTCGTCAGCGGACGCGAACTGCGCACCTCACCCGCCCCGCCCCGCGATATTGTCGAGACCTGTCCGGTCTCTGGGAAGACCACGGTGGCAGCCAAGGCTGAGAACGGCGGCGCAGTGTCGTCAGCGGAAGTCGTGGTCGAAGCAGGCGGACAGTTTCATTTCCTGTGCAGCGGCGGTCATATCGTTACTTTTGAAGACCAGCTCGTCGCGCGCGAAGGCGGCAACGGCGGCCCGGCGATGCCGACCAGCCCGCCCACCGCGACGCAGAGCACCGGTTACAAGACGAACCTGCTGATGCGCGTCGCATTCCCCGAGGCACGCAAGGGCAGCGTGACAGAAAAGGAAGGTCATGATCTTGGCAAGACCGTTCAGGATTGGTTTTTGGACACGAGTTACGGCGCCATGACTTTCATGACCACCGTGACGCCGCTGCTCATCCTGCCTCGGAGCGAAGCCTGGTATAAGGACGTGGACACGAGCGGAAGCTCCTACGAAGTGCTGACCGACGCGCGTGCGGCAGCGAAAGCGGCGGGTTTTGATCCCGCGAATTATAATTTCGACACAGTGATCTTCACCGGCCTCCCCGGCGCTTTCGGTGGACAGGCTTACGTCGGCGGCAAAGGCTGCTGGCTGAAATCCGGCACCGGCACCGGAGTGGCCTGTCACGAGTATGGCCACAATTTTGGCCTTATGCATGCGAACTTTTGGAGCACGACGAACGGTTCCGCGATCGGCGGCGGCACGCACGTCGAGTATGGCGACAGCTTCGACACCATGGGCAGCGCCAATGCCGGCGACTATCAGTATAACGCCTTCGAAAAAAACCTCCTCAACTGGCTGCCGACCGCGCTCGTCAATGATGTCACCACGAGCGGCACCTATCGCATTTACCAAATGGATCAGCCGGCGCAGAATCCGCGTCTGCGCTATGCGATCAAGACGCGCAAGGATGCCGATCGCGACTACTGGGTCGATTTCCGGCAGTTATTCACCAGCAACGCCTGGGTGCAGGGCGGCGTCTTCGTCCATTGGAGCCCGTGGGCTTCGAGCTCGAGTGGGTCGCACCTGCTCGATACAACGCCCGGCTCCATCGACGGAAAGACGGATGCGACCGTCGTCATCGGCCGCACTTTCAGCGATCTGGAAACCGGCATCCACATCACGCCCATTTCAAAAAACGCGACCACGCCGCCGAGCGCGGATGTGGTGGTGAATCTCGGATTGTTCCCTGGGAACAATGCGCCCGTTCTGGCCGTGGGCGCGAGCGCCACCAGCGTGGCCGCAAACGTTGCCGTCAACTTCACCGCCACCGCGACGGACGCAGATGGCGACGCGCTGAGCTACGCTTGGGATTTCGGCGACAAGAGCTTCAGCACCGCCAACTCGCCCACCGTCTCCAAATCCTGGGCCACCGCTGGCGACTATCGCGTGCGCTGCACGGTGTCCGACATGAAGGGCAAGACCACCAGTTCGTCGGTGATCGTCACCGTCGGATCGCCTGGAACATTCCGCATCGCCGGCACGATCACCTCAGCCGGACAACCTCTGGCGAATGTGCGCGTCCATAATTCACTGACCGGCACCAGCTATCGCGAAGCTTACACCGATGCCGACGGCACCTACACGCTCACGCGGCTCGCTGCGGGAACCTACACCGTGGGCACCGAACTCTATGGCTACACCCTCGTGCCCTCGGGCAGTGCCAGTGTGACCGTGGGACCGAACGCGAGCGGAGTGAACTTCACCTCGACCGATCAGCCATCCGTCAGCATTGCGCTTCAGGATGCCGACTGCTCCGAAGGCACCAACACCGGCAGCTTCCGCATCACCCGCACAGGCTCGACGGCAGCCGCGCTCACCGTCTCCCTATACGCACCGAGCGGCTCCGCCACCAAAGGCACAGACTACACGCTCGCTCCGGACGCCACTTTCGTGACCCCGTTCTACACGTTCACCATTCCGGCAGGAAGCGCCTTTCTTGATGTGCTCTTAACCGCATCCGTTGACGCAAGCGTGGAAAGTTACGAGAGCGCCACCTTGGAGTTAGTGCCTTCCACGAGCTACGTGATCGGCACCGCCGCCGCCACACTCTGGATCGCCGACAGCAATACGACGAATCCCCTCGTGCGCTTGAGCGTCTCCGATCGCGATGCAGATGAAAGCGGAGATCCCGGACAGTTTATCATCTCACGTC
>JAIOQF010000112.1 GCA_021413535.1 Verrucomicrobiota bacterium | reverse complement strand
GAGAGTCTTGAAGAAATCCGCGCGGCAGTTTTCGAGAGAAATTCTGAGCTGAAGCTGGGCGGCGGTGATGGTGACGACGCTGGCACCGAGATGTCTTTTGAGATTCATCAATGACTCGTCCAGGCGCGGAGTGTCATCCTGACCAGCCTCGAAGTCCCAGTCGGTGATGACGAGATCGGGCAGTTCCCAGGCGTCGCCGTCCAAGGGGGAAAGCGGAAAGGGGAAACGTGATCCGTGAAGGCAGTGGCGTTCGACGATGGCTTGGAAGCGAGTGAGGCGCGAGCGATCAACGTCCGTGGAGTCATCATCACGTATGAAGAGGCCGTTGATATGACCGGCTCTGCGGTAGTCGATTTTGTTCAGTCGCAAGTAGTAGCCCTGACCTTGGTCAACCTTGGCGATGGGCGAGGAGGGATCATAACTGAGGATCGAAAAATGATAACGCAGTGTGGCGTCGCTGTAGTCGTCCTTGAGTCGGAGGCGAACCAGACGAATGAGTTCCGTGCCCTTGATCGCGTCCACGGGCGTGGGCGGAAGGATTTGCGGCAGCAGATCGCGCAGTTGTTCGCGGAGACTCATGGGGTGGGGGCGACGTTGGTGAAAGCGCGGCGTGGCGTCAAGGGGAAACGGTAATTCGGTAATTCAGTGAATTAGTAGTTCAGTGAGCAGTGAGTCGGTATTCGCAATGCTATCTATTGAATACAAAGATTTCACACTGATTTACTGACTTCTGATTCACTGACTTCATAGTGCATTCTTCGCGATAGAAGCCAGCTTACTCCGAACATGTCCTTGGTCGCGCGCCAGGCGCGGTTGGCAAAATTGTATTTGCTTACACCATGCAAGCGCGGGCGGTGATTCACGGGAACTTCGGTGAGTTTGTATCCGGCGCGACGAATGAAGGCGGGAATGAAACGGTGCAGGCCCACAAATGGCACGAGTGCATCACGGCATTCGCGTTTCATGGCCTTGAGTGAGCAGCCGGTGTCGCGCACACCGTCGCCGATGAAACGGCTGCGCACGGCGTTGGCGATGCGGCTCTGGAGGCGTTTATACACAGTATCCTTGCGGTTCTTCCGGTAGCCACAGACGAGATCGTAGCCCTCGTTGAGCTTGGTCACAAGCGCAGGTATGTCTGCGGGATCGTTTTGCAGATCGCCATCGATCAGCACGATCACATCGCCGCGCGCAGCCTTCATGCCGGCAAACATCGCGGCGCTTTGCCCGGCGTTTTTTTTGAAACAAAGCAGACGCACTCGCTCGTCAGTTGCGACCTTCTGCGTGGTGGCGTCTGTGCTGCCGTCATCCACAAAGATAATTTCGTGCGTGAGGCCGCGCAGCGCGTCCGTGATCTGTTGC
This sequence comes from Verrucomicrobiota bacterium, assembly GCA_021413535.1. GTDB lineage: Bacteria > Verrucomicrobiota > Verrucomicrobiia > Verrucomicrobiales > Verrucomicrobiaceae > VFKE01. The sequence continues at coordinate 3,595 of JAIOQF010000112.1, read as the reverse complement.
TGCAGTTCAGCGACATTTTCCTCCTCATTATAAAGCGGGACTACGACAGAGACTTGAGGAGCGGCGGGCATTGGAGGTGGCGAGGGGAAGGGTAAGTTGGAACTGAATTCAGGCGAAGTATTCCATTTTTTATTTTTCGTCGCCGTGGGCGGGTGAGCAAGCAAATATTTTCAGCGTTCGTAAGGGCTGGTCGTAACTGTTGAGGGTGAAGACCGAGATGATTTTAAAATTTGGCCATGTCGCGAGAATGTATTTCGGAGGCTGCTGGAGTGATGCATCATCGGTAATGAAGATGGTCGTTGTTTTGTTGAATGTGGCCGCATCCTTGCTGGAATCAAAGTGCGGCCATGGAATGGGTGGGACGGAGTTGCGCAACTGGAATGCGATCGGTTCCGAGAGATCCCAGTGTTCGGCCATGAGGAAGCAGTGTGCGGGATTGAGTTGGTTCGCAGACAGCGCTTCGCGAATTTGATTCGCCGCCATGCGCCAGCCGGTGAGATCGCGAGCGGGATTTCCCGGCAGCAAGCCAGCATGATGGGGGGGGGCGAAACTCCAGTTGACCCCAAGGGTGCGGGTGAGATGCGGCTGGAGCACGATGCAAGACTGGAAGGCAGCAGCGAGCACTGCGGTGGAGCGGATCCATACTTTTGCCCGCATGGTGATACGTTCGGTCTGCATGAGTCGCGCGGCAGCCAGCATGACGGCTGGAGGAAGCCAGGCGGCGAATCCGGCCTGTGGCCATGGTGTGTTGTGCAGGGAAATAAAATCCAAGGAGATGAGAGGCCAGGCGAAAGCCAGCAAGAATGCTGGCGCGTAGGAGAGTGGACGTTGCAACGTGATATCCACCACCGACCAACCCAGCAACGCGATCAGCGGAATTCCGTAAGCGAGAAGCCCGTGATGCCAGACGCCGCGAAAGATCGAGAGGCCAGTGCCCGGGAAATGAAACGCGATCCAGCCGTGTTCGGAATTCCATGTGAGAAACAACACCAGCGCGAACACGAGGGTTCCGCCGAGAATCGGAAGCACCGGCCATTTCAGCAGCGCCGTGCGGCCGCGTCGCGTCAACGCCAGACAGCCGATGCCAGCAAGGCTGAAGACGACCAGCCTCCAATCCGTAATAAATGCCAGGAACGCCATGCCAGCCACGGCCCACCAGTGCAGATGAAATCGCAGCGGTCGATGCAAAGCCTGCCGCAGGAGCACCAGCAGCGCGGCGGACTCGGCGATGGCGAGCGTTGTATTCGTGAAAGTTACCGCAGCTACATTGACGATAGGTGTGACTTGAAAAATCACGATGGCCCAGGCGGCGGTCGTGACATCGAACAGGCCATTCGCCAGTTTCCACACCAGCCAGCCTGCTCCCAGCATCAGGAAGGGGGCGAAAAATCGCACGCCGAATTCATTCAACCCGAACACCGCTGTGCTCAGGCGCATCAGCAGCGGGAGCAGCGGCCCGGTCATCGGGTGCCACAGATCCAAGTCCTGGGAACACAGCGCCGCGTGAGCTTCCACGGGCGACAATTCCGTAAGCGGTAGAAGTGCCAGGCGCGCGAGCGTGAGCACGCCCAAAGCGAGAGGGAGATAACGTTGGCGCTTCATGGGATTCGGGTCAAACTAGCGCGAGGTGCGCGCATAGTTTGAGTAGATGAGCCACGCTTCGTGTCAAAAGCCAACCTGATGAAAATTCGATCCATGATTATCAAAATATTTTCCATCTTCCGAGTCGTCTTGAGTTTCCTTGCGCTCGGGATTGTGGTTTCGGGTGTGAGCCACCAACCTGCGACGGCTGCTGACGAACCCGAACCCACAGGTGACGAAGTGCTCCTGCTGGTGCGGAAGAGCCAGGCCCAGCAGTATCTCCAGGGACTCACCGGCAAGCTTCGCAGCAGCGAAACGGGGCAGTCCAGGCCGATGGAATTGACGATGCGGGAGAATGTCGTGCGCTTCCTGTTCCGCGAACCGAACGAGATCATCAATCTCGATCTCAACAACAGCGGAACCAAGCTTTCGCGCGTCGTCGCTGGTGGAAAGAACGACGTGCCCATGGCGCTCTACGGTGAGCGGGTGCGGAACACGGACATTAATTACGAAGATCTCTCCATGCGTTTTCTTTATTGGCCCGACGCGAAAATCATAGGTGAGGACAGTTTAAGTCTTCAAAAGTGCTGGCATGTGCGCGTGACCAATCCAGATGGACGTGGACCCTACGGCACGGTGGATGTCTGGGTCGCCAAGAACAGCGGTGCCATGATGCAGATGGAGGCCTATGATGCGCAGGGCCGGAAAGTGAAGCAGTTTCTGGTGCGCAAAGGCCAGAAATACCAAGGCGCCTACATCTTGAAGCAGATGCGAGTCGAGACTTTTGATCCCGCGACCCGGAAAGTGACAGGCATCACTTATCTGGAGATTGATGATCCGAAGTAAAGGGGAGCAAGGGAGCCCTAATGGAGCGCGGGCACTCATGCCCGCAGTTCATTTCCTTGGCGGCTGTGCCGCGAAGATGAGCGGATGGAGCACAGGAGTGTCCGCGCTCCCTAATTATGACAAGCTGTCAAATTCGGCCTTCAGCTTAACCCCGCTGCAGCGGAACCCTATGTTGTTATTCAGGAGGTGACAACGTGATCATATCGTGAAAGCTCAGAAAAACTATACCGCTCGTCACCAAGATAACTGACGTCACCATATGATACAGCCTGACCAAAACATGACGCAAGCCTGTGTCCGAATGCAGTCGGATTGGTAAGGTAGGGTTTAACGATGAAACGGAGCGGAGCAGTAATGCCGCCCTGTCGGTAGATGTAGAATGAGACTCCATCACTAGCGAAACCCTCAAACCACTCTTCAGGACCGTCAGCACCAAAATCAGGATCAACAAGGCCGAAACTCGTAGCGAGTCGATCGGCTACTTCCTCTAGGCTGAGTGGAATACAAGCCCAGAAGTTGCGCTGCGTGAAAAGGGAGGATGCGCGCATTGTTGCCTAACAAGTGGATCAGCTACAAAACTGTTGGTGTTCTCCCAACGTCTTTGTAGCTGGCGGTTTCGTTGGCATATTGCGCAAGGATAACAAAAGCGTCGCGTTGCGAGCAAGAACTTTGTGCTTTCCTTCGCCCCGCACTTCTTGCCCAATTCTGCGCATGATCCATTCTATGGCTGACTCTTGTTTCAGTTGTACAGGCTGGCTGGCGCAGGGGTATCGATTTTTTTGCGCGCTTGAGCCATGGGGAACCGTTTTGCGGAGCATGACCATGAAGCTCGCAGATCAATGGCGCGGGTAGATCACCTGTCCGCGCTCCCTTGTGAGCTGACACGCAAAACGGCGTCACCCGCGAGGATGACGCCGTCATTGAGAACCTATTGAATCGTTCGACGAGAATTACTTCGTCGGAACGCTCTGGATTGTTTTGATCACGCGACCGGCGATGGCGTAGGGGTCGCCCTGTGAGTTCGGACGGCGGTCTTCGAGGTAGCCTTTGTAACCGTTGTTCACGAAGCTGTGGGGCACGCGGATGGAGGCACCGCGGTCGGCCAGACCGTAGTTGAACTTGTCGATGGACTGGGTCTCATGGAGGCCGGTGAGGCGCATGTGGTTGT
>JAIOQF010000135.1 GCA_021413535.1 Verrucomicrobiota bacterium | reverse complement strand
GGTCCATTTTTTTGAATCCCATTGGGCGCGCACGATGCGCAGCCGGCCATCTTCTTTGCGGTCGCGCCATTCGTGGACTTGGGAGTGCAGGGTAACTTTCACCGGCTCATCTACGGCAGTCACGTTCATGATTCAAGGAGTGATATGATCTCTTGAATCACAATTATTTTTTGTTTTCTTTCGTTTTTTTCGGCTATTCAACCTCTCGTTTTAGGATGAACCTTGCCGCTTGAACTCGCGCCCCCGCCATTCCGACGCCCTGATCATCATCGGCTACATCGTCGCCGTGCTCCTGGGCGCCGCCCTGCTGGCACCACTGCTCTTTGATTTCGGCCAGTTGTTCCTTGCCATCTCCACGACCCACGGCTGGCGTGATTCCAAACTCATTGGATGGATCGTGGAAGCCGCAGAAAAAACGAGGCTCCCCGGTTACTTCAACCGCGCCGCCCTCATCGTAGCCCTGGCGGGTTTGTGGCCGCTGTTCCGACTGCTGCAAATGACGCGCGCGGAAATCATCGGCATCGAGACCCCGGCACATGAAATCAAAAACGCCCTGCTCGGCTTGGCAGTGGCCACAGGCGCCATCGGCGTGCTGGTCGCATTGTTCTCGCTGCTCGAAGTCTGCCGCATCTCCAGCTCCGCGAGATGGTGGAGCATCGGCCTGCCCCTTGTCTCCGGTCTCTGCGTCGCCTGCATCGAGGAATTTCTTTTTCGCGGTGCCATGCTCGGCATGCTCCGTCGCTCACTCCGTCCGCGCCTGGCCATACTCGTGACGACCTGCCTTTTTGCGGTGCTGCATTTTCTCAAGCCGCCCGCGCGCGGACTGATCGCGGATGAAGCCGTGAACTGGACCAGTGGATTCCACGTGCTGACTCAATTATTCAATGGCTTCGGCAACTGGCAGAATGTTCTCGCTGAATTTCTCCTGCTCTTCGCTGTCGGCTGGGTTCTGGCCGGCGCCCGCGTCGCCACTGGCGGTCTCGGACTCAGCATCGGACTCCACGCCGGTCTGGTGGCGGCGATGAAATATTTCAGCCAGGTGACCACGCCCAGCGCCGCATTTCGCCGCGCAGAATTTTTCCCATGGGTGACAGAAAACCACTGCAAAGCCATCGTCGGCTCCTATGTCGGACTCGCGCCCATCGCCGCTGTGGTAATCGCTGGCGCTCTGGCGCTTTGGATTTGCCGGGTCCGAGTGCGCAGGCAAGACTCCTAGTTCTAGAGCTGTAGCCGTTAATCGAAAAGATGACTGTAGGGCAGGCGCTCCGCCTGCCGTAATATGCGGGGAAAGCGCGCAAAATATCCAAAGAAAATCAGGGCAAGTGGTGCGCTCGCCCTACAAATAGATTTTTCATATCAATGCGTTTCTTCAGCAGCGCTGCTTTTAGCTTTTCCAGCGGAGGTTGGATGCTCGGGATCATCAGCGATGCCGGCCCGATCAAGGCGGCGGTTGATTGATCGAATGGCGCACGCTGTGATCGCGGCAAAGAACCCTAATGCCGAAAACAACCCACCGATTGGTGTCCCGACCCGATCCGTGCTGTTGTGCAATCCTGAGGATAAATAGATAAAACTCATCACGAAAGCGTAGATCGAAAATCCGATCAACATCTTGAAATGAAAATTCTTAATCATCGTTTCGAAAGGAAATATTCCAAGCTGTCCACCAGCGCTTCCCAACTGGCGTCGATGATGTTCAGGCTCACGCCGACAGTGCCCCATTCATTTTTTCCATCGGTGCTCTCGATCAGCACGCGGGTTTTCGCGGCGGTGCCAGTCTTGCTGTCGAGGATGCGCACCTTGTAATCGCAAAGGGTCACTTGCTCGATTTCGGGATAAACTTGCCGCAAGGCTTTGCGCAGGGCGCGGTCGAGCGCATTCACCGGGCCGTCTCCTTCGTCCACGGTGTAATAGGCCTGGCCATTGAGTTCGATTTTTACCGTGGCCTCAGTGTATTCAAAACCGCGCTCGCCATGCGTGCGATGCGTGGTGTGATACTCCAGCAGCTTGAAGCTCGGCTGATAGAGGCCAAGTTCCTTGCGCAGCAGCAGCACAAACGATGCGTCCGCGGTTTCGTATTCGTAGCCGTCGTTCTCCCGTTTTTTTACGCTGTCGAGAATGTTCCGCGCCTCATCACCGCGCTTGAGATCGATGCCGAGCTCTTTGGCTTTGTTCAAGATGTTGTCCTGGCCGCTAAGGTCGCTCACCAGAACGATCTGACGGTTGCCCACGCTGCTAGGCTGGACGTGCTCATAACTGCGCGCGAGTTTTTGCACCGCGTTCACATGCGTGCCGCCTTTGTGCGAGAACGACGCACTGCCCACGAAGGGCGCCCGCGCAAAATGGGGGAGGTTCGCCATGTCGTCGACATACTTTGAAAGCGCAGTGAGCTTGGCGAGATCGGGCACCACAGAAATCCCCATCTTCAACTGCAGGTTCGGAATCACCGTCGTGAGATTGCAGTTGCCCGTGCGTTCACCATAGCCATTCATCGTGCCCTGAACTTGCACAGCTCCCGCTTGGATCGCCGCGAGGGCGTTGGCAACACCACAACCGGCGTCGTCATGCGAGTGGATGCCGAGCTTTGCATTCGGAAATTTCACGCGCACTTTGCTGACGATCTCCGCAATTTCATGCGGCAGACAGCCGCCATTGGTTTCGCAGAGCACGAGCATGTCCGCACCGCCATCCAGCGCGGCTTGCAAGGTGGAAAGCGCGTAGTCGGGTTCGTCTTTGAAACCGTC
>JAIOQF010000134.1 GCA_021413535.1 Verrucomicrobiota bacterium | reverse complement strand
TCGTTCTATTTTGAATCTTGAATTTGCGCTGCAGCGCGCTGGATGCGGGCGGGCACGTCGTTGATCGACCAGCCGGCGGCCTTGAGCGCGTCCCAGACTTTCACTAGGAGGCCGAGCGGGGTGTCCTGGTCAGCTTGTAACTCCAACTTCATGCTTGGCAGTGTGGTTTTCATTTCTTTGAGTGCAACGGCTAACGCTGACTCGAAGACTTCATTGCCGTCGAGAAATATCTTTTTGTCCTTGGTGATGGAAAGAGTCTTGCGCGCATCCTTTTGCGGCGCTGCGGCACCGAGTGCATTGGATTGTGGAAGACTGATTTGAAGATGATTGACCTTGTCCGCTTTGTTTTTGAAAGTGGTGGTGGCAATGAAAAACATCAGCAGCACCACGAGGATGTCCACCAGCGGGACAATCGGGATGATGGGCGCTGGCTTCTTTTTCCGGCGGAGATCCATGGCTCAGCGTTTGAGGGTGTCGAGCGGTGAACGGCGCACCTCGAAGTGTCGGTGGAAGTCGTGAATTGCGCGGCGCAAGATGATCTCCATGCGCACGGAAATGGCGTCGAGCTTCCGGCTGAAGTAGCCGTGGGCGATCACGGTGGGCACGGCAACGAGCAGGCCCGCAATGGTCGTGTTCAGGGCGATGGCGATGCCGCGTGCGATTTCGCCGGGGTCGGGTTCGGTCCCGCTGCCGGTGCCCAAACCGCGGAATACGACGACCAGGCCCATGATGGTTCCGAGAAGACCGATGAGCGGTGCGATGGTGACGATGACTTCGAGTAGCGGCACACCCGCTTCTAACCGGTGCACGATGCCGCGCGCGGCGGTCTCGCACGCTTCGTTGTTTTCCTCGCGTGTTTCGTGTTTGCCGGAGATGGCGATGATGCCGAGTTGCGCGGCCACGCTGCCGTCCGCTTCGAGGATGTTTTGCAGCGGCGAGATGTCGCCCTTGGTGGCGTAGCGTTCGATGTTGCGGATTTCCTCCTCGATCGGTTCGGGAAACAAGAATCGCCAGCGAAGCTGCAGGCCCTTGAGGATGACGAGAGTCACCGAGGCAAACGAGCAGGCGATGATCATCATCATGGGCAGTCCGCCCTCTTTGATGAATTCAATGACTTGGGAGAAACCAGAGGTGGCAAGGAGGGGTGTCAGGAGCATGATTTTAGAGACCAATGAGGAAATTAATGCCGGCGGAAAAGCGGCCCTTGTCGTGTGATGTTCGCAATTCGCGAGGCATGGGCGGAATTTTGGCGGTTAGAATGGACTTAACCGCGACAGATTCCAGCACAACGTTGCCCTTGTCGGAAAGAATGGTGATGTCGTCGAACTTTACGGAGCCATCGGGGCTGACGAAAAAGTGCACAGTGAAGATGCCGGGCTTGGCGAGGTCGCGCTGCGGTCCGACAAGTTTGTGCCACTTGATGCCGACCGCCTTTTGGATCTCGGCCATGTATTGACCTTCGATCGTCATGGCTGCGTTCACCGCATCCTCTGCGCCGCGTTCACCGATGGAGCCGTGCATTTCCGCGACGCGCGTCTGCGGTTGAAATGCATCTTTTTCCGGACGTGCCGTGTTGGGCACGGGCCGGGCGGTAGTTGCCGCTACGGGAATCGCTTTCGGGAGTGGTTCATCTTCATCGGGCGCCTTGAGCATGGGTGAAACGTCAGCGATCGAACCTGGCTTGCTGATGTCGAGCGGAAGATGTTCTTCAGATTCCTTGGCCGGCTGCTTCGGAGGCGATTCCTCTTTCTTCTCGATGCTTTGCTTTTCCAGCGGTTCAGGTGGTGAACTGAATGCGCTGTCGTTCTTCGGCTGACCGTCTTTGTATTCGCGATTTGCCAGATCCATGGTCGGCAGATTCACGCCGGTGGTCGTCGGCAGAGGCGCAGTGGCGTCTGGCGAAGGTGCCAATTTTGCAGAGGCAACTGTGTTGCGGTCGGAGATGAAGGAAGCCTTTGTAGGAGCGGCGGCGGATTCGGCGTTCTGCGAAGTGCGGATGAACTGCTGTGAATCTGGCGGCGGCTTCACTGGCGCGGCTTCCGGTTCTGCTGGTATCACGTTGTCGGCAAACATCATCGTGACCACGGGCTCGGCCTCCATCATTTTGCTCACGGGCTCGAATCCCAACCAGATCGCCAGGCTCACAAACAGCAGCAGGTGCAACGCCAGCGAACCGGCGATACCTAAGCTGAGCGGGCGTGTTTCTATAAAAGTCACGGCCTGCAACATGCATCGCAGCAGACGCTCAATCAACCGTCTTTCCGGCTTCGGGAAAAAATTCCGCTGGTGCGCGCGTGATGGAACAGCCATTGCTGGGCATAGCCGCGATACGGGCCGAAGTGCTTCCATGCGAAGTCGCGCAGCGCCTTCGACGATGGCTGGCGCCGGGCTTTCGCGAAGTAAAGCTCGCGCAACGCCCGTTCAATCCACACATCGATCGGGAACATCCCGAGCCGTTCCCAGGCGAACAACAGCGAGCACTGTGCGATCTTCGGCCCCACTCCTGGGAGTTCGCAGAGTTTTTCCAAAGCCGCCGCATCTTCGAGTTCCGCGACTGCGTTAAGATCAAACGCGCCGTCTGCGATCAGTGCGGCAGTTTGCTGGAGGAACTTCGCGCGATAGCCCAGCCCGCAGGCGCGCAGCGCGGACTCTCCCGCATTCGCCAGCGCCTCAGGCGTGGGATAGGAAAACAAATCCACACCTTCAATGGTGGCGATCTTGGTTCCAAACTTCGATCGTAGGGTCAGCGAAATCTGCCGGATATGCGACACCTGCTTGAGTGATGAGGTGATGAAGCTGGCGAGGCATTCCCAATGCGGCTGACGCAGAATGCGCAGTCCAGGCGCGAACTTCAGGGCCTGGCGCAGCGGCTTGTCACCCTTCGGCAGTGTGCGGCGGATTTTATTCAGATCGTGATCCAGCGCCAAGTAGCGGCGTGCCAGGTCCGCTCCGCCCGCATGGACGTCCAGCCTGTCCGGTGTCGGCTGTGAGACAATCAGCGGCTGGTCACCGACCAGGTTGAAGAACATCTCGCCCTCGCGGTGCCAGTGGAAAACCTGACCGCTATTGAGCGTAGCGGCGAGATTAAAATCTTCGACAACAAGCGTATCCGTGGCATCCACAGGCCCACTCTGACGCGCACTATGCTGAACACAAGTCCTTGTGCCCTGTCTTACCTCGCACGAATATGAAATCCCATCTTCTCTTTGCCCTTATGAGCGTCGTCACTCTTTCCACCGTTGATACTACATCCGCTGAAACCGCCTTGTTCGGTGGCGGTTGCTACTGGTGTGTCGAAGGAACTTTTCAAATCGTTCCCGGCGTGACCAAGGTTGTCAGCGGCTACGCTGGCGGACAGGTGGATAATCCGACCTACAAGCAGGTCTGCACCGGCGAGACCGGTCATGCCGAAGTGGTGCAAGTGACCTTCGATCCAGCCAAGATCACCTTTCGCGAATTGGTCGATCTGTTCTGGTATATGCACGATCCTACTACGCTGAACCGCCAGGGCCACGACAGCGGGACGCAATATCGCTCGGTGATTTTCACCACCAGCGATGAGCAGAAAAAGGATGCCGAGGCATCGATTGCCGCGCATCAAAAAGAATTCGGCGGCGGCATCGTCACCGAGGTCAAAGCACAAACGAAATTCTATCCCGCAGAAGATTACCATCAGAACTTCGTGAACGGCAATCCCGACCAGGGCTATGTCTGCTCAGTGGCCAAGCCCAAGATCGAGAAGTTCAAAAAGAAGCTCGCCGAGATCGCGACGAAGCTGGGGAAGAAATAACGCTCCCCGATCAAGCTACTGCGTCGCGAACTTGGTCAGTAATCCTTTGCGTCGGGTAGCGCGAAGCGTGGAGGCGAAAATCCAGGCGGCGAGCGCCATGAAGATCACATTCAAGCCCGCCGCCATGCCGAGGTGCGACCAGCTGGCGTGACCGATGGCGGGATTAAGGACATCGCGCATGCCTTCGAAAATATGCGTGGCTGGCAGCGCCAGCGCGATGCCTTGCAACCAGCCTGGGAGTTTCGCGACAGGGTAAAACACGGCCACCACTGGCTGGATAAAGAATGGGATGGCCCAGGCCAGCGACTCGGCTGCTTGCCCCCAGCGCAGGATGAGCGCAGTGGAAATCATCCCCAACGACCAGCCGAAGACCATCAGATTTATGAAGAAGGGAATCAGGCTCCACTTGAGGGAGAGGACATTGAAATGATAACCGACGAACGCGAGCACGGAGAGCACCAGCACCGTGACGCAGATGCGCAGGAAGCCGATCACAAACGTGGCGGTGACATATTCCACGGTGCGGACCGGTGCTACAAAGACATTCAGAAGGTTCCGGGTCCAAACATCCTCGAGGAATGAGATCGCAACCCCTTGCTGGGCGCGGAACAGGACATCCCACAAGATCATGCCGCCGATAAGGAAGAGCAGATAATGCGCGAATTGAGCGTTAGTGTTCTCCTGAAGGAACATCGTGAGATTGCCCCAGACCATTAAATCCACCACCGGCCAGAAGACCAGCTCGACCAGTCGCATCGGCGTGCGAGTGTAGAGGAAGATGTAACGAAGGACGAGCGCGGAGATAATGCGGAAATTCATGGTGTGTGTTCCAGTTTATTCTTCGATGTCGCCGCTGCGCGCGATTTTGATGAACACATCTTCTAGTGAACTCTGTTGCGATTTTGCCACGATGTCCGCCGTGGTGCCCTCGGTGACGACCTTCCCCTTGTGCAGAAAGATGACTCGGTCGCAGACTTCCTCGATGTCGCGCATGTTGTGTGAGGTGTAGAGGATGCTGATCTGCCGCTCGCTCTGCACGCGGCGGATGGTCTTGCGCACCTTGTCAGCGATGTCGGGGTCGAGGCTGGCAGTGGGTTCGTCGAGCAGCAGCAGCTCGGGATCGTTGAGCAGGGCCTTGCAGAGGTTGAGCCGCGTGCTTTCTCCGGCGGAAAGCTGGCCGGTGACGCGTTTGCGGAGGTCGCTGATTTCAAACAACTCGAGCAATTCAGCGATCTTTTTTTTGTGATCCGGCACGCCGTAAATCTTGGCGAAGACCAGCAAGTTTTGCCACACCAGCAAGTTGCCGGGCAACGAAGTGTAGGCGCTGGAAAAATTCATCCGCCTGAGCAGCTCCACGCGATTCTTGAAAAAATCCCGGCCAAACGCCTGGATGCTGCCGGAGGTCGGCGTCGTCAGCCCCAGCAGCATGTTCATTGAAGTTGTCTTGCCCGCACCGTTTGCGCCCAAAAGTCCGAGTACCTCACCCCGTTTTAGTTTGAAGCTGAAGCGGTCTAAGGCCACCACGCCGTCAAACTCGCGGCTGAGATCGCGGGCTTCGAGGATGATTTCAGGATTGGCGGGCGAACTCATGCGGGCGGCAACAGTAGCTTACGCCCCAGATTGGCAAGGCAGATTCGGCTTAAAATACACATATATACAAATCATGATACGTTAATATGATTGTTGCACCCCTGCAGACTGTGTTTATGTTTGATCATGTCCTCCCGTCCGAATGTCCGCGCTGAACTCGAAGCATTAATGCGGAAACGCATTGTCGTGATCGACGGCGCCATGGGCACGACCATTCGTGAATACAAGGCCAAGGGCCTGCTCGACGAAGCCGCTGCTCGTGGCAACCGGTTCAAAGATAACGAAAAGGACCTGCTCAACAACGGCGACATCCTTTCGGTCACCAAGCCGGAGATCATCGAGGACATCCATCGGCGCTTCCTTGAGGCTGGGGCGGATATCATCGAAACCAACACTTTTTCCGCGACCAGCATCGCCCAGAGCGAGTTCTTTATCGAGGATCCGCGCGAAAAGGGCTTCCGCTATGTCACCTTTGACCAGGTGAAGGCTGCGTATGCCCATCAAATTCGCGCGCTGATCGCTGGCGGGGTGGACACACTGATGGTGGAGACCATCTTCGATTCCCTTAACGCCAAGGCGGCGCTTGCCGCGATCGAGGAAGTCTTCGAACAGGACAAAGTCGAGCTGCCCATCCAGATCTCGGCGGCGGTCGGTCCCGGTGGTGAGACCATGATTTCCGGCCAGGTCACCGAGGCCTATCTCAATGCCATGCGGCATGTGAAGCCGCTCTCGATTGGTCTGAACTGCTCGCTCGGCCCTGACAAGATGCGGCCCTTCCTCGAAGAACTGGCGCAGAAGGCGGACACTTTTGTTTCCTGCTATCCGAATGCAGGCATGCCGAACCCGCTGGCGCCGACGGGCTTCGATTTGCTGCCAGCCGACATGGCGAATTTCGCCAAGGACTTCGGCGGGCACGGCTTCGTCAACATCATGGGCGGTTGCTGCGGCAACACGCCGGAACACATCGCCGCCATCGCCAAAGCAGTCGAGGGTCTGGAGCCGCGCCATGTGCCGCATCCGGAGCCGGTGATGCGCCTCAGCGGATCGCAGCCTTACAATCTAACTTCCGCATCGAACTATCTGATGATCGGCGAGCGCACCAACGTCGCCGGATCGCCGAAGTTCGCGAAACTCATCAAGGAAAACAAACTTGAGGAGGCCGTGGCCATCGCTCGCCAGCAGGTCGAGAACGGCGCGAACGTGATCGACGTCTGCATGGACGAAGGCCTGATCGACGGTGTGGCCATGATGACGAAGTTTCTCATCCTGCTGCAAACCGAGCCCGAAGTGAACAAGGTGCCGATCATGGTGGACTCCTCCAAGTGGGAAGTCATCGAGGCCGGGCTTAAATGTCTTCAAGGAAAGGGTATCGCCAACAGCATCTCCTTGAAAGAAGGCGAGGAACTTTTCAAGGAGCGCGCCCGCGCGTTGAAGCATTACGGGGCTGCAGCCGTGGTGATGGCCTTCGACGAGAACGGCCAGGCCGCGAGTTATGCCGAGAAGATCCGCATCTGCGAGCGCGCCTATCGCATCCTCGTCGATGAGGTCGGCTTCCCGCCCGAGGACATCATCTTTGATCCGAACATCCTCACCGTCGCGACGGGTATGGAGGAGCACAATAACTACGCGGTGGACTTCATCGAGGCCACGCGCTGGATCAAACAAAACCTGCCTTTCGCGAAGGTGAGCGGCGGCGTAAGCAACATCAGTTTCAGCTTCCGCGGCAACAACAAGGTGCGCGAAGCCATGCACAGCGCGTTCCTTTTCCACGCGATCAAGGCGGGCATGGACATGGGCATCGTCAATGCGGGCATGCTTGAAGTATATGAGGACATCCCGCAGGAGATGCTCGTCAAAGTCGAAGATGTGCTGCTGAACCGCAGGCCCGACGCCACGGAAATTCTGGTCGATTACGCCGAGCAGTTCAAAGGAGTTGCCGGCGCGAAGAAAGCCGAGGTCGATCTGAGCTGGCGTGATGCGCCCGTGGAAAAACGGCTGGAGCATGCGCTGCTCAGAGGCATCACGGATTTCATCGATCAGGACACCGAGGAAGCTCGTCAGAAACTCGGCGTGCCACTCAAAGTCATCGAAGGCCCGCTCATGGACGGCATGAGTGTTGTCGGCGACTTGTTCGGTGCGGGGAAAATGTTTCTGCCGCAGGTGGTGAAGAGCGCTCGCGTGATGAAGAAAAGCGTCGCTTATCTGGAGCCCTTCATGGAGGCGGAGAAGGCGGCGAATGCCGAGGCGCGCGCTGCGGCGCACAAGAAAGCATTGGAAACCGACGCCAACGCTATCGCTGAAGTTACAAGCGATGCCGCCGGCTGCATGGTCATCGCCACGGTGAAGGGCGATGTGCATGACATCGGGAAGAACATCGTGGGCGTGGTGCTCGCATGCAACGGCTACCGCGTCATCGATCTCGGCGTCATGGTATCCTGCGAGAAGATTCTCGAAGCCGCTGCTCGAGAGAAGGCGGACGTCATCGGTCTCAGCGGACTCATTACGCCGTCGCTTGACGAGATGGTGCATGTCGCAAAGGAAATGGAGCGCCTTGGTTTGAAGCAACCGCTGCTCATCGGCGGAGCGACCACCAGCGCCGCGCACACGGCGATCAAGATCGCGCCGCATTACTCAAATCCCATCGTGCATGTGCTCGACGCCTCACGTTCAGTGCCGGTGATGACGTCATTGTTGAGCGAAGATCAACGTGCCGGTTTCGTGAAGCAGAACGAGGAGCGCCACATCAAGTTGCGCGCAGATTACGCCTCGAAGGACGAGGCGAAGAAACTCATCCCGCTGGCGGATGCCCGGGCGAAGGGCTCGCAGTTTGACTGGAGCACGCAGGAGATCGCAGTGCCGTCGTTCACCGGTGTGAAGGTTTACGATCCGTTGCCGATCACGGACTTGCTGCCGTTCATTGACTGGTCGCCGTTCTTTCACACTTGGGAACTGCGCGGTCGCTGGGACGAGAAGGAGCATCGTTTTAAGAGCGCGTTGCCGGAGTCGCAGGCGGAGATCGAACCGATTGCGGCCAAGTTGTATCAGGAGGCCCGCGCGCTGCTGGACCGCATTATCACAGAAAATCTCTACACCGTGCGCGGATGCTTTGGATTCTATCCCGCGAACCGGATCGGCGACGACATCGAAGTCTACACCGATGAATCACGCCAGACCGCGCGCTGCGTCTTTCACACCTTGCGCCAGCAGATCATCAAGAAGGACGCACCGAACTATGCACTGGCCGATTTTGTTGCGCCGAAGGAAAGCGGTCGCGCGGATTACATCGGTGGCTTCTGCGTTGGAGTGCACGGTGCTGATGAACTGTCTGACAAGTTCAAAGCTGATCACGACGACTACAACAGCATCATGGCCAAGGCTCTTGCTGACCGTTTGGCTGAGGCCAGCGCGGAATACATGCACAAGCAGGCCCGCGTTGCCTGGGGCTACGAGAAGCCGGAGGAACTCACGAACGAAGAACTGATTCGCGAGAAGTATCGCGGCATCCGGCCCGCGCCGGGTTATCCCTCACAACCGGATCACACGGAGAAGCCCATCTTGTTTGATCTGCTTGATGCCACGGAGCACACCGGTGTCACGCTCACGGAAAGTCAGGCCATGCATCCGGGTTCCGCAGTGAGCGGGTTGTATTTTGGTCATCCCGAAGTGCGTTACTTTGCCACCGGGAAACTGAATAAGGATCAGATTGAAGACTACGCCGCGCGCAAAGGCATGAGCGTCGTCGAGATGGAGCGGTGGCTCGGGCCCTGGCTGGCGTATTGATAAGCTGACCAACCTTGCCATCGGTGCGGTCGTGCGCCACGATGCGCGCCCGCATGTTCACTCTTCTCGGCACCGACCCTCATTCCCGCGCCCGTTATGGGCGACTGGAAACGCCGCATGGCGTGGTCGAGACACCAGTTTTTATGCCGGTGGGCACGCAGGGTTCGGTCAAAGGAGTGCACCCTGACGAACTGCGCGCGCTGGATGCGCAGATCATTCTGGGAAACACCTACCATCTTGCGGTGCGGCCCGGAATGGAAATCATGCGGGAGGCCGGCGGCCTTCACAAATTCGCCAACTGGGACAAGCCCATCCTGACCGACTCCGGCGGGTTTCAAGTTTTCTCGCTGGGAAAAATACGCAAGATCAAGGAAGAGGGGGTGCATTTTCAAAATCATGTGGACGGCTCCCCGATGTTTCTTGGGCCGGAGACGGCGATGGAAATTCAAGCGGTGCTGGGCTCGGACATTGCGATGCTTTTCGATGAATGTCCGCCGCATCCCTGTGATGAAACTTATGCGTCGCAGAGTCTTGATCTTACATTGCGCTGGGCGAGGCGTTGTCGCGACTGGATTGATACGAACCAGCCGCAGACCAACGGGAAGCCGCAGTTGCACTTCGGCATTGTGCAGGGCTCGTCCTATCCCGAGCTGCGCGCCCGGAGCGCACGTGAGCTGGTGGCGATGGGCTTTGACGGTTACGCGGTCGGCGGCGTGAGCGTGGGCGAGCCGGAGCCGGTGATGTTCGCCGCCGTGGAAAACAGCGAGCCGCATCTGCCAGCGGACAAGCCGCGTTATGCGATGGGCCTGGGCACACCGCCGCAGATGATTGAGATGGTGGCACGGGGCATCGACATGTTTGATTGTGTGCTGCCCACGCGCCTAGCCCGGCACAGCACCGCGTTTACGATGCGCGGATCGATCAATTTAAAGAACTCACGCTACGCGCGCGACTACGCAGAGATCGATGAGGACACGCATCCTCTCTGCCGGGGCTTCTCCCGAGCCTATGTGCGCCACTTATTGAAGGCGGGGGAAATCCTCGGTTTGCGGTTGATTTCCCTCCATAATCTGCATTTCTATCTATCCCTCTTGTCCCGCGCCCGCGCCGCCATTAAAGGCGGCGTTTTTCGCGAGTTCCGGGAGGACTTCATCGCACAATACCAGACCCACACCGAACCTTCAGACTCATGACCTCATTAAATTTCTTGGCGCAGGCCATTCTTGCCGTCGATGCACCCGCAGCAGGCGGGCAGCCAGGCGGTCTTCTCGGCAACCCGATGGTCTTCATGGTGCTGATGATGGTCGTGATGTATTTCATCCTCATCCGCCCGCAGCGGAACAAAGCCAAGGCTCAGGAGCAGATGCAGAAGGCCATGGCAGCCGGCGATGAAGTCGTCACTATCGGTGGCGCGCATGGCGTCATCACCTCCGTGAGGGAGAAGACCGTGATCGTCCGCATGAACGAGGGCAAGATTGAGTTTGATCGCAGCGCCATCGCCCAGCGTGTTTCCAAAGAGTCACCCGTGACCGTCGAGGCCGCGAAGTAATCCGCTTCATTTCATCAGCACCTTTCTCTCCGTCATCATGCCTACCCTTACTCCCGCACTTACTTTTCTCTGGGGCTGCGTTCTGCTGTTCCTTTTGTTCTTCTACCTCGGCACCACCGATCACCGGGGCAAGAAGCTCTCCGGCACCATCCTCACGGTGCTTATGTCGATCTTCTGCGTCTGGGCCTTCATGGGGCTCGGTATTAAAAAGGGCATCGACATCGGCGGCGGCTCATCCTTCACCGTGCAGCTCAAGCCGGGACTGGATGACAAAGGCGCGCCCAAGCCGATTACAAAAAATTCCCTCGAGCAGGCAATCGCCATTCTCGAAAAGCGTCTTAATCCCAATGGTGAGAACGACTTGCTGATGACGCCGCAAGGCGAGGATCGGATCCACATTGAAATGCCTGGTGTGAAGGAAGATGATAAAGACGCGGTTCGGAAGAAGATTGAGGAAGTCGCCCAGCTAGAACTCCGCATCGTCCATCCAGACAGTGAACGCGAGATTGAGAAGATCAAAACCAATGGCGGTGTGGCCATCGGTTACGTCGAGATGCCCCATAAGGAAATTGGAAAAAAGGACAAGGGTAAAGTTGATAGTCTCCTTGTTAAAAGCCGTGCTGATCTGGCCGGCAAGCATGTCAGCCGCGCCATCGCCAAGCTCGACCCGCAGGAAGGCTGGGTCATCGGCCTCTATCTCGACAGCGAAGGCTCGAAAACATTTGATGAAATCGCGGCCCGGCATCGCGGTGATCGCATGGCCATCGTGCTGGATGGTGTGGTCATCTCCGATCCCGTGTTGAAATCTGATCACTACGGCGGTTATGCGCAGATTTCTGGAGGTGCCAACGGCTTCAAGCAGGAGGAGGCCATCGCGCTGGCCACTGCGCTGGAGAACCCGCTGGAGAATCCAATGGTCATCATTGAGTCCAGTGAAGGGTCTGCCGCGTTCGGCGCGAAGACGGTCGAGCAGGCCATCTACACCGGCATCGTCGGCACCGTGCTCATCGCGTTGTTCATGCTCATCTATTACCGGCTTGCCGGCGTGGTCGCACTTTGCGGCGTGGTGGTGAATTTGCTGATGATCTTCGGAGCCATGGCGCTCTTCAAAATAACGCTCACCATGCCCGGCATCGCCGGTATCGCGCTGACCGTTGGCATGGGCGTGGACGCCAACGTGCTCATCTACGAACGACTGCGTGAGGAAATGCGCGCGGGCAAATCGCTGGCCACGGGTCTGGCCACCGCGTTTGAGAAGGCGTTTGCCGCTATCTTCGACGTTCACGTTACAACGCTCATCACCTCGTTGATTTTATTCTCGCTCGCCAGCGGTCTGGTGAAGGGTTTCGCGGTTACACTGATCGTCGGTATCTTCGGCACGCTCTTCGGCGCGCTGATCGTCACCCGAGTGGTGTTCGGCTGGTTTATCGACACCCACAAACTGGACAATGTGAAATTCGCCCAGTTCATCCCGACCGGCAATTACGACGTGCTCAAGTATGCCAAGCCTTTCATCATCGGCTCTTTCGCTCTCGCGTTTGTCTCACTGGCTGGTTTTGTCTACAAGCCGAATCATGGCATCGGCATTGACTTCCGCGGCGGTGCAAAAACACAGTTCGCCATTGCCGCGAATGAAGTGGTGACTCCCACTGATGCGGAGACTGCGTTGAAAAACGCGGGATTGAAAACGGGAACCTTCTACGTTCAAGAAAACACCACAGCGACGGGTCGCCAGATCAGCGTGCGCTCTGAGTTGGATGACAAGGATCGCGTGAAAAGCACACTGGAGAACGCCTTCGTCGGCAAGCTGACCGGCGGCTCCACGGACACTGTGGGCTCGGTTGTCGGCAGCGAACTCGCGCAGCGCTCCATCATTGCCTTCGTTGTCGCCATGGTCGCAATCCTGATTTATCTCTCGTTCTTCTACGAATTCTCCTTCGCGCTGGGTGCGATCATCGCCTTGTTCCACGATTGTATCATCGTCGTCGGCCTCTCTGTGTTGATGGGTCAGGAGCTGTCCATCATTCACATCGGCGCGGTGCTCACCGTCGCGGGCTATTCGATCAACGACACCATCATCGTTTTCGACCGTATCCGCGAAATGATCAAGGCCAAGGGCGGCACTGGAAATATCCGCGACATCATGAACGAGGCCATCTCGATCACCTTGAGTCGAACGTTGCTGACCAGCCTTACGGCGCTGATGCCGATGGTTGCGCTCTACATCTTCGGCGGGCCTTCGATGAAGGAATTCTCCCTTCCCATCCTTATCGGCATCATCGTTGGCACCTATTCGTCCATCTACATCGCCAGCCCTCTGGTGTTGTGGTATGCGAAGAAGACCGGCAAGAGCCTCCATCGTCAGGTGCTTGACAACGCTGAGCGCGCCGCAGCCATCAAGCCGACAGCGACGGCGTAGTGGAGCTTTAAGATTTGATGATCGTCGCTCCCGCCGCAGGGCGGGAGGCGAAGAGGGTGGCTTCGATGCCGGTCTTGGCTTTGTAGGCTGCTGCGATATTTTTCGTGATGGCCTCCAAGTGATCCGATTGCACCAGCGCGACACAGCAGCCGCCGAAACCGCCGCCTGTCATGCGACAGCCATAGACGCCACCGCTTTTACCAATGCCCGCTGTGATCTCCACGACGACGTCCAGTTCGTGACAGCTCACTTCGTAGTCGTCGCGCAAAGAGACGTGGCTGGCATTCATCAACTGACCCACGGTCGACCAGTCGGATTGGCGGACACCTTCTGCAGCGCGAAGCGTGCGCTCGATTTCGCTGATGACGTGTCGCGCCCTTCGATAAATGACTTCGCTCATTTTGCTTTTGCCGTCTTCAAGCTGCTTCGCTGTCACGTCGCGCAGTGATTTCACGCCGAGATTTCTGGCGGCTTCCTCGCATTGCGCCCGGCGCTCGGTGTATTCGCCACCGCTCAGCTCGTGCTTCACATTGGTGTTGATGATGAGCAGCGCGACGGAAGGATCGCTCATCGGCACCAGCTCTGTCTTCCGCGTGCGGCAGTCGAGCAGGAGCAGATGGCCTTCGCGTCCGAGCGCGGAAATAAACTGGTCCATGATGCCGCAGGGCACACCGGCGAAATCGTGTTCGGCCTTTTGGCAGAGTAAGGCCTTTTCAATGGGATCAAGGTTATTGCCGGTGACAGCCTCCAGCAATGTTGCGGTGCAGACTTCCAGCGCAGCGCTGCTGCTCAAGCCGCTGCCGAGCGGCACGGTGGAATGCAGGAGCACGTCGAGGCCTCCGGGATTGATGTCACGCGCCAGAAAACCGGCGACCACGCCCCGTGGAGCGCGGTGGGCGACCGAATTGGTTTTGAAATTCTGCTGCGACGCGGGCAGAAAGTTCTTTGAGTGGCATAAAATCAATAAACAAAGATGGAATAGCGATGATCTTCCATCCTCTCTCGCGGAATCAGACGGACGGCGGATTTTTCCTGCCGCTGCGTGCACCGAGCAACATTAAAATTCCGAACACGAGCATCACGCCACCCCAGATAAGGTTGATGTTGATATCGAGTGATTTTTTGTAGATCTCCGGGTCACTGAAGATGCCGAAGACGGCGAGTATCGCACCAAAGAGCGAGAACATGAGACCGATGGGAAGTCTGAGATCGAAGTTCATAATATTGGAGTGAGTTTGGATTTACCGGAAGATGATGTTCAAGACGATGGTGGCGGCGAGGATGATCATGCCGAGTGTGACGGGCTGCATGAACCAAGGTTCATTCTCGGCTTTTGGCTTAGGCGTGAGGGAATAAACCAGCCCGGTAAGTTCCTCGTCGGATTTCGTGCGGCGGGTGGCCAGCGAGATGACGATGGTAAGCAGGAAGCAAGCGGTCCAGGCCACAATGGCCATCCAGAAATTCTGTCCCATTTCACTGTGGAAGATAAATTTCTGAGCGATCCAGCCGCCCTTGATCCCAGGAGTTGCGCCATCGGAGATGGCCAGACCGTGGAATAGTGTGGCGAAACCCGTGCCGCCGATAAGTCCCCAGAATGCGCCGTGTCCCGTGGATCGTTTCCAGAACATGCCGAGCAGGAACGTCGCAAACAGCGGGGCGTTTACAAAACCGAAGACCAGCTGGAGCATGTCCATGATGTTGTTGAACTGCTTGGCCAGTGCAGCGGCTGCGAT
>JAIOQF010000103.1 GCA_021413535.1 Verrucomicrobiota bacterium | reverse complement strand
TGACCACGGGCTTCTGTCTCGAAGCCTTGTCGCGATTCGATCCAACCATCTCCGATGAATCATGACGCAACGTCCGACCGCTGAGATTCACTTCTTTCACGTTCCCAAGACGGCCGGTTCTTCCATGGCCGGAATGATCCGGCGGGCCTATGCGCCGGAAGAGGGAATTCCCGCGCATACTGTTCGGGAATTGATCGCGCTGCCTCCGGAAGAAATTCCGCGTTATCGTTGTTACACCGGACACTTTTTTTCCCTGCTTCGACCGTTGGTGGGTAGGGATCTGCCGACCATCACGGTGTTGCGAGAGCCGTTTGCTCATACGATGTCGTTGATTCGTCATTGTCAAAGGCGGGAACCGCAGTCGGGGTGGCGGGCGCCGCTGGCAGCCCGCGCGGCTCATTTTTTGTGGGATTGGTTTCCACCCGCGCGCCGGTGCCTGGAGCGCTTGTGTTGTCCAGTGGTCATGAATAATTTTCAGACCCGGGTTTTAGGTTGTGAGATCGAGCATCCGGGAAATCTGAACCCAGATTTTTACGGGCTGACTTATCCCTTTCTTCATCACAGCCTGACCGAGCCGCCGGTGGACATGGAGGTTCTCCTGGAGCGTGCCAAGTCGCGCCTTCGGGAAATGGTGGTGGTGGGCACCGTTGAGCGGTTCGAAGAAACGGTTCGCCTCGTGTTTGAACATCTGGGTGTGCCGATGCCAGCGGAGATTCCGCGCGACAATGTGAATCGGAGTTTCAATAAGCGTTCGCAAGGCAGGGATGGGGTGTCGCGTGCTTTTGCCAGCCTGATCGACCGCGAAACGATTTATGATCGCGCGCTTTACCAGTATGCCCAGGAGCTGTTGGAAGCTCAGATTAAGCGCGGTGGGGTTGAATAAAAAACCTCACTCGGGCCAGAAGCGGGGATTCATTTTTTCCAGGCGTGCGATCATGTTGCCACCAGATTCGAGCATGCGCTGGATGATCGTCTCATAAAGTGCCAGGAGTGGGGCGTGCGGAGAGAGGATTTTTTCGATCCTGCCGAACATGAGGCGCGGCATGTTGCCTGTATCGACGTAGAAGGTATTTAATCCGTCCCAGAGTTGCACGGAACACCCATGGATCACTTTGTTCAGTTGATTTTCGTCCACACTGGCATCGCTTGAGAGGAAGCGTTCGGTCTCGGCCATTCTGGTCAAGTTCACCAGAAGCACCAGACACATGGCGGCAGCCTGCTCATCGGCGGTTCCGTGATCCGCATAGGTATCGCAGATGGACTTCAGCCATTTCGTGGGCAAGTGCGGCAGCAGAACATCACGGATATTCTTGGTCTCCATCAGGTAGCGGAGAGTTCCCCAGTGTCTTTCCACATTCTTTGCCCGCCGGATGGCGATGATGGAACGGGCGCAGATCCAGCAAATCTCGGGCTGTCCCGCGAACGTGCTTCTTTCCTTGCGTAGTTTGTCTTTCATGGCCTGCCTCAATGCCGTAAGTGATGTTTGGAATTAACTTCCGGGCAAAGTCCGGCCAGCAGCGCGATTGAGGCGTGCCGCCAATGCCTGTGATGGCGGCAATGCTCGTGTCGCTACCACGGTCGCATCGCCACGGTCATTTGAGTGATCGGTTGCTGTAGTTTGGACGCTCTGAGCTGCCATTGATTTGCTCAGTGAACGCGTGGTTCGATCTTGCTCACGTCGAGGGGATGCTTCATTCAACGACTCCAGCTTGATCTGATCGTGCTGCGGTTTGTCGTTTCGGGACGTTCCGTTCACGCGCCCAAGGAGCCGGACATCGGCTGCTGCGGCGTCGGTAGATATTTCCTCAAACTCTGAGAGCGCCTCCGCTCCGAAATCCTTCTTGCTGTGAATGGATTTTTTAGAGAGCATCGCTTCCAGCATGTCCACGTATCCTTTATAGGAGAAATGGCGCGCCACGTAAGTCGGGCCCTCTTCCTGCACTCGTGCTCTCAGTTGACTGTCCGCCAACACCATGTCCACGGCCCGAGCTGTGCGGTTCTCATCAAGATAGGGCACCACAACACCGAACTCTGTCTCCTTGATGATGTCCGCGCAGCCCTGGCAGCGATCGAACCCGATGACCGGCACGCCGTTGGCCCATGCTTCCAGCACCACACTGGGAAAAGGATCAATCCTGGAACAAAGCACGAACACATCCGCGAGCTGAAAAGCCGCCCGGGTGTCGGCCAGGTCGTCGAGGTGATGAAAATTTCCGATCACCCCGGACTCGCGTAACTCGTGCTTGAGATGGAAAAACAAATCTTCATCCGCCACCCGTCCTGCCCAGATAAAATGTGTGGCTGCTCCATGCGGCGAGCTGCGAGCGTAGGAGCGCATCAGTGCACCAAACCAATCGAATCCCTTTCGCGAGTCCATCGTCCCGCAGGAAAAAACCACCCGGTCTTCTCGGCCAATGTTAAACTCCTCCCGATAGCGAGTCCTCAGTGCCTCCACTTCCGTGGGATCAGGCGGTTCCTGCTCCAGCATGTAACATCCCTGTGGCAGCAGGGTCACCTTTGCCGTCGGGCGCGAAGTCGATGTGCGCGGTAGTTGCCCCAGTCTGCGAAACGCAATCTCCACATCTTTGCAAGGAAAGATCAGTTCGGTGGTCACGGAGAACAGTTTCTTCACATGCTCCGGGGTGAAGGCGAAGGGATACTCGTGAATGAGTGAGCAAACTTCAAAACCCGACCTCTGTAGCGCCACGGCAAGCTTCATGGAACATAGCGAGTTCACCAGCGCCGTTGGTGATGCGGAGCGGGTGCGCAGCAAGGCAAGAAGCGCCGCGCTCTCTTCCGGCGCGGAGTTTAGTGCAGTTTCAATACCGTCAATCACCGCCTCGCAATGCTCTTGAAAGGAGTTTGTGAGCTGACCTCCAGCCTTGAGGCTGAGCAGGACAATCCTGGCGGCATGTCGCGCTTTCATCTGGCGGATGATCTCCAGCAGGATGAGTGGCGCACCGGTGCGCATCATTTCATGCGTGACCATCACAATTACATCCTGGGGCAGGAATTTATTCAGCCTCAATGTCTCGTCCTTCATTCGTGCCTGGACCGATCTTGCCGTCTCTTCGCCGATCTTGAATGTCCG
Organism: Verrucomicrobiota bacterium; assembly: GCA_021413535.1. Taxonomy (GTDB): domain Bacteria; phylum Verrucomicrobiota; class Verrucomicrobiia; order Verrucomicrobiales; family Verrucomicrobiaceae; genus VFKE01. The sequence continues at coordinate 8,779 of JAIOQF010000103.1, read as the reverse complement.
CAACAGTTTGCGCAGACTTAGCGTCCTCGGCTCACGCGGGAAGAGAACGCCCGTCTCGATAACTTTGAATTGGACGGTCCTTTCCGTTCCCGCTTCAAGCAGCCAGGAGGTGGGGATAGGAAACTCAAAACCATGTCCGGCGGGGATATCCTTCCCGGAGTTCGCCCGGTCAGCCCTGGCAACCAGCAAGACTTCTCCCGAGACATCCAAGAGTCCCACATGGAAGACGCGCTTCGGCTCCTCAGGCGCGAACACCGCCCCTTTTATGTAGTGCTCTTGAATGCCGAAATAACGACGCAACAGCGGGCCGCGAACCTTGGTTGTCGCGAGGCGGCGCTTGAAAATATTTCGCAGTCTCATTAGCTCGTGGGAATTTCTAGAGAGAACCTCGCTCTAGTAAACTTGTTTGCCATGCAATTGGCAGATCATGCATGACTGGCTGGACGCGCCGCGCATTATCTGATATTCCTGTTTGTGGTTTTAACCCACCACTCTCTCTGTCATGAATCCCAAACGCATACTGCTGGCTCTCGTCGCCGCATTCGTCGCCATTGGGGCGACGGATTTTCTCATCCATGACCTCTGGTTGAAGAGCATCTATGCCATGGATGCCGGAAGGCTCTGGAGGGCTGAAGCTGACATGAAATCCCATATGCATGGATATTTTATCGGTCAGTTTCTGGTGGCCATCGCTTTCACCATGCTCTGGGTGCGGATCGCTCTCGGCGGGGCGGGCATCCAGTGCGCCATTGGACTCGGAGTTTTCATGGGTCTGGCCTACAGCGGCAGTGCCGCGATCCAATGGGCGGTGCTGCCGCTTCCCGATGGTCTTCTGACGAAGTGGATCATCAGCGGCATTGCGCAGTCAATATTCGTTGGCTTGGTTCTGTTCTTTGTCTACAAGCCGTCCAAGTCCTGCCCTAGCATCAGCGGCAATTAAGTCTGGGGACCGCAGTTAATTTCGTTGACCGCTCATGCGACTCTTCCGTGCTGCACTTGTCATCGCGTGGCTTGTCAGTCGCGCAACGGGTGCTGAACCAATGTTGCGCGATTTCAATTCGGTGCCGGAGGATCTCGTTGTGCCTGCTGCCGTGGACGATGCGCCTGCTGCGGGTAGGCGCGTCAAGCTGACCGCGAAGGGCTTTGAAGGCACCAGGGTGCATCATACGATCTACCTTCCGGCTGACTGGTCGCCGGAGAAGAAATTCCCGGTGATTTTTGAATACGCGGGCAATGGGGACTACTCGAACCCCAATCTTGGCGATGCCTGCGAAGGAAGCGTGGAAGGTTGTCACCTCGGCTACGGACTAAGCGCAGGCAGGGGCTTCATTTGGGTGTGCCTGCCCTTTGTCGAGATTGCAAGTGGCACCAAGCAGAACGCAAAGCTCTGGTGGGGCGACGTGGAAGAGACGGTGCGCTATTGCCATGCCGCCATCGATCAAACTGTTGCACAATTCGGCGGCGATCCCGGCGCGCTGATTCTTTGCGGTTTTTCGCGGGGAGCCATCGGATGCAACTTTATAGGTCTTCATGATGACCGCATCGCCGCACGCTGGCGCGCCTTCCTCTGCTGCAGCCACTACGACGGCGTAATCACCGGCTGGCCCTACGCCGGAGCGGATCGCGCATCAGCGCTGAAACGATTAAAGCGTCTCAAAGGCCGCCCGCAGTTTATCTGCATGGAGCGCTCCACGAAGGACACTGAAGATTACCTGAAACAAACCGGCATCACCGGCAGCTTCATCTTCGTCACCATTCCATTTCCCAATCATAACGATCGCTGGGTGTTGCGCGACATCCCTGAGCGCAAAACAGCGCGCGAGTGGTTGGCGCGTGTTTTGCAGACGCAGCCCGCAGGCTGAGATCACGCTATCAATTCCCTGATGACCTTGGCCGGATTGATGCCGGTGAGCTTGCCGTCGAGCCCTTGATACTTGTAGCTGAAGCGGTCGAAGTCGAAGCCGAGCAACTTCAGCACGGTGGCGTGGAAGTCACTGATGTGGATCGGATCGTTCACGATGTTGTAACTGAAGTCGTCGGTCTCGCCATAGATGGTGCCGCCCTTGGTTCCGCCGCCCTCCATCCACATGGTGAAGCAGCGCGGATGGTGGTCGCGGCCGTAGTTTTCCTTTGTCAGGCCGCCCTGGGAATAGATGGTGCGACCGAATTCACCGCCCCAGATGATGAGCGTGTCCTCAAACATGCCGCGTGATTTCAGATCGTTGATGAGGCCGTAGATGGGCCGGTCAACATCGCGGCACTGGCTGGGCAGGCGACCGGCAACGTTGGAGTGGTTGTCCCAATTGTTATGATAGATCTGCACGAAGCGCACGCCGCGCTCGGTGAGCCTGCGCGCCATGAGCACGGTGTTGGCGAATGTGCCGGGCTTCTTCGCTTCGTCGCCATACAGATTCCAGGTGGCTTCGGTTTCCTTGCTGAGATCGGTCAACTCCGGCACGCTGGCCTGCATGCGGAAGGCCATTTCGTATTGATGGATGCGCGTCTGTGTTTCCGGATCACCGACGGTCTTGTAGTTGATTTCATTGAGCGCATTCAGTCCTTCGATGGTGCGTTTGCGGATGCTGTCCGGCACGCCGGGCGGGTTGTTGATGTAGAGGATGGGGTCGCCGCTGCTGCGGAAGGAAACGCCGGCGTGTTCGCCCGGCAGATAACCACTGGACCACAAACGCGCGGAGATGGACTGCTCCTGCTCGCGGTTTGTCGGTGTGGCAACGAGCACGACGAAGGTGGGCAGATTTTCATTCGATGATCCAAGTCCATAGGACGCCCAGGAACCGAGGCAGGGGCGGCCGGTGATCTGATTGCCGGTTTGCATGGCGCAGATGGCCGGTTCGTGGTTGATGGCCTCGGTGTGCAGCGAGCGCATCCAGCAGATGTCGTCTGCGACGTTGCCAAGGTTCGGCAGCAAGTCGGCGTTCATCCACATGCCGCACTTTCCGCGCTGCTCGAATTTGTATTTCGATGGAGCGATGGGGAAGCGCGTCTGGCCCGATGTCATGGTGGTGAGTCGCTGGCCCTGCCGCACGCTGTCGGGCAGATCCTTGTCATACCATTTCATCATCTCGGGTTTGTAGTCGAACAGGTCCATTTGCGAAGGGCCGCCGACCATATGGAGATAGATCACCCGCTTGGCCTTGGGTGGGAACTGCGGGCCGGGAGTTCTGCCGCTGGCCGAAGCCAGTGCTTGTTGCGCGAAGCCATCTCCGATGAGCGATGCCAGCGCCGCGCCTCCAAGCAGATTTTTTCCGCGTGTGAAGAAATGGCGGCGGGTTTCAAGCAGCTGGGATTCGTTGAATGCTTTCATGGCAGTTGGATTATTTGAAGGTGTGCTATTTGCTGAGCACTTCATCGAGATTCATGATCTGGTTGCAGACCATCGTCCAGGCGGCGAGCGTGGCAGGGTTCAGGCTGGCATCGGCCTTCGATTCACCGACAGCGATCAGGGCCTTCGCGTCGTCCACTTTGCTGTTATAGAAATCACGCAGATCTTTCAGGCTGGCCAGAATCACCGGCTTTTCGATGTCTTTCAACGGACGGCACAAGGCTCGGCTGGCGATGAAGTTCATCGACTTCTCATCATTACTTCCGGGTGATAGCAAAGCCTTCTGCGCAAGGTTGCGCGCGGCTTCTACGAACTGCGGATCGTTCATGGTAACGAGCGCCTGCAAGGGCGTGTTCGTGCGTTGCGCGTGTCGGCCTGAGGCAGGCCGACCTGGTCCCAGATGTGGTCAGGCTGATAGGGTTTGGCTCCCGGGCCGCCCATTTTCGTGGAAAGCAGGCCGCTGGCGGCGAGCGCATAATCTCGGATCATTTCGGCATCCATGCGGAAGCGCGGGCCGCGGCTCAACAGGCTGTTCGACGGATCTTTTTCAATCTTTTCCGGCGTCGTGATTGCCGATTGCCGGTAAGTCGCGCTGGTGACCATCAGCTTGAAGAATTTCTTCACGTCCCATCCGTTTTCGCGGAATTCGACCGCGAGCCACTCGAGCAGTTCCGGATGCGTCGGAGGATTACCCATGATGCCAAAGTCTTCGCTGGTCTTCACTATGCCGGTGCCGAATAATTCCTGCCAGAAGCGATTCACGGTGACGCGCGCGGTGAGCGGGTTCTCCGGGCTGACGACCCATTGCGCGAGGCCGAGGCGGTTGCGTGGTGCGTCTTTAGGCAAGGGATAAAGGAACCCGGGTGTGTTGGCTTCGACCTGTTCGCCCTTTTTATCATATTGGCCGCGCATCAAGATGTAAGCCATCGGCTTAGAGCCTTTCACCTCCTCCTGAATGTGCGTCAGCGGGCTGCGGGCTTTGATCGTCTTGCGCTCCGCTTCGAGCGCGTCGATTTTCTTGCCGAGCTCAATATACTTTTCATCCCGTGTCGCGAGATAATGGTCGAAGAGCGCATCATGCTGCTGCGGTGTGCGTTTCACTGCGGCGAGCATGGCGCGAAGGGGGGCGATGTTTGCGATCCTCTTCACTTCGGCGGCATCCAACTGACGGGAATAGAGCCGCACGTCTTGAACGGAGCCTCCGTCGAATATTTGAGTGTCGCTGCGCTGGCCAATGCGCAGGGGGGTGGTGGTGCGGATGCTGGATTTATCACCCAAGGTATTGGCGACTTCCTTGAGTTTCTGCACTTCGCCATTGAGGTAGAGTTTTACGCCGCCAGGTTTGCCTGATCCATCATAGGTCACGAAGATGTGCTGCCATTTTCCGGGTGTGAGCACCGGTTTCTCTGTTTCCATCTTCAATGCGTTTTCGGGCCATTTGTCCACTATGTGCACCGCGAGCGAAGTGTCCGACTGAAACAAGTCCCAGCCGCGATAGCCGTTCTTTTCATCCATGCGGGCAATGATGCCTCCATAGACGCCGTTGCGTCCAGCCTTGATCCAGGCGCCGTAGCTGAACTTCTGGTTTTTCTCGAAGTCGCCCAGTTCGCCTAAGTCGAAAGTGCTTCCCGCTTTCATGACGGGAGCGGGACCGAATTTACCGTCCAGATTCCATTCCGCGTCGCCAGTGGCTTTGAATTTCATGGGCGCGCCGGATGCGCCGCTCACTTCGTTGCCTATGCCTTCATCGAGCGGCACTTGCACGACCAGTCCGTTGGACGGAACGTCCTGGTCGAGTGCAGCTGGTTTAGCTGAAGCCAGCCATTGGGAGAAATCTTTGCGTGCCAGTTCCTTGCGCTGGACCCGGTTCTGGTTCTCCGCCGCGATCTCATTCGGCAGGGCCGTCCAGCGCCCACGGTCGTTCGATGTCGGGACGACGAGGATCGGGGCGCTGCTCTTGGAGTTGCCGTCTTTCGGGCCTTGCGTGGTGTTGCGAAAGAACGCGGCCATCGAATAGAAATCACGCTGTGTGAAGGGATCGAACTTGTGATCGTGGCACTGCGCGCAGTTTGAGGTCAGGCCCATGAACACCCAGCCCATCGTTTGGACGCGGTCGGTGGCGTAGAGCATGAGGTTTTCTTCGTCGATGGTGCCGCCTTCGTTCGTCGTGATGTTGCAGCGCTGGAAGCCGGTGGCGATGAGCTGGGATTCGGTCGGATTGGGCAGGAGATCGCCAGCGATTTGCTCGACGGTGAACTGGTTGAACGGTTGGTTGCTGTTGAACGCGCTGATGACCCAGTCGCGATAGGGCCACATCTCGCGGTAGTTGTCGAAGTGCATCCCGTGGGTGTCCGCGTAGCGCGCGGCATCCAGCCAGTAGCGCGCGCGGTGCTCGCCCCATCGTTCAGATTTCAGGAACTGTTCCACGAGCTTGTCATAGGCGTCCGGAGATTTGTCATTCACAAAGGCTTCCACCGCTTCCGGGGATGGCGGCAGTCCTGTGAGATCGAGTGCAAGCCGCCGCGCGAGCGTGGGGCGGTCTGCTTCCGGCGCGGGAGCGAGGCCATGCAGTTCAAGTTTCGCGAGCACAAAACGATCAATCGGATTCTTCACCCAAGCTTCGTTTTTCACCGCAGGCAGGGGGGCGCGCTCCGGCTTGATGAACGACCAGTGCGGCTGCCAGGGCGCGCCTTCTTCGATCCATTTTTTGATGGTTGCGATCTGTTCCGGCTTTAAGTCTTTGTGCTCCTTGCGTGGCGGCATGATGTCATCTTCATCCGTAGTGATGAGCCGCTGGTAGAGCGGGCTCTGGTCGGGCCGGCCCTTGGCGATTGTGGGCGGTTCCTCCTTGCCGTCCTTGCCAGCGCGCGCGGCAAAAAAGCCCGCTTCAGTGTCCAGCCTCAGCCCGGCCTTGCGCGTGCCGGGATCGGGGCCGTGGCAATGGTAGCAGGTGTCCGCGATGATCGGGCGGACGTCGCGGTTGAACTGCACGGTGTTCGCAGCCGGCATCCGGGAAGAGATCGCGCCAGAAAGGATGAGAATCAGAATGTGAGATCGGTGCATGGGATATTGGGAATATATTACGCAGTCTGCTTCGGGTTGAATACGTCAGAATCGCACGATTTATTACGGGCGGAAGGTCATTTCTTGGGCATTTATAGTCAAAAAATGTGTCGCGTGGGGGGCGGCCTTGGATTGATTTGTCTCACGAAGACCGTGCCGGGTTCAAACATGATGGTGGGGATCTGCCTGTCCCGTTTTCACCTTGGTCATGGACAGTCGAGATAATACATGGCAAGAAGCAGCTTCTTCGTTCCGTATTGCTACCCCACAACTATTTATGAACATCCGACTCCTTCTCACCGTAACACTCGCGCTTGGCGCGGGATTTCTCTCATCTTCCAACGCGGCTGATACACCTCCGCTCAAGGTGTTGCTTGTCACCGGCGGCTGCTGTCATGACTATGAAAAGCAGCATCTCATCATCGCTGAGGGCATCAGCGCCCGGGCGAATGTCGAGGTGACGTTTGCGCACAATCCGGACAAGACGACAAAGGCGGCCTTCGACCTCTACAAGAACAAGGACTGGGCCAAGCCGTTCGATGTCGTGATCCACGATGAGTGTTCGGCCGACGTAACGGACAAGGATTACGTGAATAACATCATCGCCGCGCACAGCAACGGCACGCCCGCCGTAAACCTGCACTGCGCAATGCACAGCTACCGCTGGGGCAATTTCAAGCAGCCGGTCAAGGCTGGAGACGACAACTCGCACTGGTATGAGATGCTGGGTCTCCAGTCCACCGGACACGGCGCGCAGTTGCCGATTGCGATCACGTTTGTGGACAAGGACTCGCCCGTAACCAAAGGCATCGCCGACTGGACGACCGGCAACGAGGAGCTTTACAACAACATCCAGATTCTCACCGCCCATCCTCTGGCCAAGGGGAAGCAGACGGTGGTGGACAAAAAAACGGGCGAGAAGAAGGAGACCGAGACCGTGGTCGCGTGGACGAATGTATACGGCCCGGGGAAGACAAAGATTTTCAGCACCACCATCGGGCACAATAACGACACAGTGTCGGATGCGCGTTATCTCGATTTCGTGACCCGCGGCCTACTCTGGGCAGCCGGCAAACTTGGTGAGGACGGCAAACCGGTTGCGGGATACGAAGCGAAGCAGAAGTGATTTTAGCTGGTGCATGCCATGAAGCACGTATTTATCATTGCCTGCACAGTTGCTTTTGGATTTTCAAGCCTCCGTGCCGACGTCTCGAAGCCTCTCAAGGTTCTCATGGTCTGCGGCGGCTGCTGTCACGATTACGAGCAGCAGAAGCTCATTCTGGCCGAAGGCATCAGTGCGCGCGCCAATGTCGAGTTTACCATCGTGCATGAAGAGGGGCCTGAGGGAAAGAAGGACAAGAGTCACAAAATTTCCATCTACGAGAAAGCGGACTGGGCGAGTGGCTACGATGTGGTGCTCCACAACGAATGCTTCGGCGCGGTCGAGGATGTTCAATTTGTGGAGCGCATCGCTAAAGCTCACTTCGACGGCGTGCCGGCGGTGATGCTGCACTGCTCCACCCACAGCTACCGCATGGCGGGCACGGATGAATGGCGCAAATGTGTCGGCCAGAAAAGCATGAGCCACGAGAAGACGCGCGATCTCCATGTGATCAACTTGAAGCCGGAACATCCCGTCATGAAGGGTTTCCCAATGGAGTGGCTCGACAAAGCGGACGAACTCTACAAGAACGAAGTCCTCTACGAAAACTTCGTTCCATTGGCCAAAGCCTATGGTGAGGAGACCAAGAAAGATCACCAACTCGTCTGGTTGAATACCTACGGCAAAGCGAAGGTTTTCGGCACTACCATGGGTCATACCAATGCGACCATGAGCGATCCGGTCTATTTAGACCTTGTAACGCGTGGTCTGCTCTGGGCCTGTGGCAAACTTGGCGAAGATGGCAAGCCGGTCGCGGGCTACGAAGCCAAACAGAAATAAGTGACACCATCAGCGGAGCGAGTAAGTGTCGGCATGTCCAAGCCCAAGATTCTCGCATTTGCCGGAAGCACCCGCGCCGGTTCATTTAACAAAAAGCTCATCCGCATCGCGGCGGATGCTGCACGCGCGGCCGGGGCCGAAGTCACCCTGATTGACCTGCGAGATTATCCGCTGCCGCTGTTTGACGGCGATCTGGAAGATGAAAACGGCCTGCCGGAAAATGCAAAAAAGCTCAAAGCTCTGATGCGTGAAAGTGACGGATTCCTCATTTCATCGCCGGAATACAACAGCTCCATCACGGCAGTTCTAAAGAACGCGATCGACTGGGCCTCCCGTCAAGAAACGGATGATGAGCCGTCGCTGGTCGCGTTTCGCGGGAAGGCCGCTGTCTTGATGAGCGCGTCACCGGGAGCGCTCGGCGGCCTGCGCGG
>JAIOQF010000102.1 GCA_021413535.1 Verrucomicrobiota bacterium | reverse complement strand
GGCAATAACTTGATTATCAAATTTCATGCGCACTTGGATTCTCCGGATACTGGCGATCAATCTCGTCGTCAGCGCCGTGTGGTTTGGCTGGCCTTTTCTGAAATCAGCCAAGTCCCAGGCGCTGGATCAACAGCAGCGCCTGGTCAGTGAAGTTTCCCAGCGCGACTGGAAGCAAACGCTCGCGTTAATGGCGGAAGACTATCACGACACCTGGGATATGAAACGCGAAGAAGCGGTCTCTCTCGGTCATGAAATGCTGCAATCCTTCATCGTGCTCAATCTGGAATGGAAAACTTCTTCCGTCGTCATGGAAGGAAAAATCGCCACGATCACCGGCAAGATCAAAGTCAGCGGCAATGGCTTTGGCTTCAGTCAGGAGATCATCAACAAGGTCAACAATCTTCAGGAACCTTTCGTCTTCACCTGGCGCAAGGACGGCTGGAAGCCGGGCGACTGGCGACTCGTCAGCCTGACGCAGCCGGAGCTGAGCGGCGCGCAGCCTTGATTAGCAGCGCTGCCATTCATTCAACGCATACGCTGACGGACAGTTTCATACATCACGATGGCGGCGGCCGTGGCCAGGTTCAGACTCCGCGTGCCCTGCATCGGGATTCGGAGACAGCCTGCGGCGTTGCTTTGGAGCAAGGATTCCGGCAAGCCCCGGGTCTCAGGGCCGAACACCAGATAACATTCTTCCGGGAATGCCGCGTCCCAATAGTTGCGCGTGGCTTTCGTCGTCAGAAAAAAGAAATCAGCGCCCGCAGCACTCGCTCGCATCTCCTCAAAAGTATCCCAAGTTTTCACATCGACCTCGCGCCAGTAATCGAGCCCAGCCCGCTTGACCTGGGCATCATCGAGTGAAAATCCAAAAGGCTTGATCAGATGGAGCCGCGCTCCGGTGGCAAGACACAGGCGACCGATGGCGCCCGTGTTATGCGGAATCTCCGGTTGATAAAGAACAACGTGAAGCATGAAGGTGCATGAAAACCCGCGATCAGCATTCGCGCGAGAAATATTATAGATTGCCACCGCGCGCTTTCCTTGGCAGCATCACGTCATGCGTTGCCCAAAATGCGGCGGTATTGAGGACAAGGTGATCGACTCGCGTGAGGCCAAGGAAGGTGCGTCCATCCGTCGGCGGCGCGAATGTGACACCTGCGGGCACCGCTTCACGACTTACGAACAGGTGGAGCACGACGATCTTCAAGTGATCAAGCGCAATGAGGCGCGACAGCCTTGGGATCGGGACAAGCTGATCGCCAGCATGAAAAAGGCGTGCGGCAAGCGCCCGGTCGGAATCGAAACGCTGGAACTGGCTGCCGACAGCATCTTGACCGAGATCGAAGCGGCGGGCGCCCGGGAGATCGAATCCAAAAATATCGGCGTCAAGGTCATGCAACATCTGGAGGCCATCGATCACATCGCCTATGTGCGTTACGCCTCCATCTACCGCGAGTTCGAAGACGTCGGTGAGTTCATTGACGAGATCTCACAACTGGAGAACCGCGTGCCACGTGACGTGAAGCAGCGGGAGTTGTTCAAGAAGTTATAATGGTTGAAGACAGAATTAACGGAATTTCACAGAATGGACTCCACTGAATGATTAATTTTGTATAATTTCGTTAATTCTGTCCAACTCTCAGCTGATTTTTAATCATGACCCTCTTTGAAAAAAT
>JAIOQF010000101.1 GCA_021413535.1 Verrucomicrobiota bacterium | reverse complement strand
TGGCTGGTTCAAGCGCGGCGAATTTATGGAGGAGTTTGAGTCGATCGCGTTCTCAATGCGTCTTGATGAGATCAGCCCTGTCTTTGTCACCCAGCTTGGTCTTCACATCTGCAAGCTTACTGGGCACCAGCCAGCCGTGCCCAAGCCTTACGATGAAGTGAAAGAGCAGGTGAAGCAGAGAATGCTGGATTTGCACCGCGACCAGCGATTCAGCGAGTTTGTCGACGAACTGAAGAAGACCGCCACCATCCAAGACACCGATCCGCCGGAGGACAACTGTGGTTGCGGCAGCAATCACTGAATTATATTGCGCAATGTCTGCTACACGTCATCACGATGTCCTGATTCTCGGCGGCGGTTTCGCTGGTGTCTACTGTGCGCAGCGCCTGCTGAAGCGATTGCGCGGCACGGGGAAAACAGTTGGTCTCATTGCCAGTGAGAATCACATGGTGTTTCAGCCGATGCTGGCGGAAGTGGTAGGCGGTTCGCTTTCACCGCGTCATGTGGTGAATCCGATCCGTCTGCTCTGCAAAGGCGCGGATGTTTTTCGGGGCCATGTGCGCGACATTGATCTGGAGAAGAAGACGGTGGTGCTGGATGGCGGCAGTCATTCGCCGAACATCACTTTTACCTTTGATCATCTAGTTTTCGCGTTGGGATCGGATGTGAATCTGAGCCGCACTCCAGGCATGGCGGAACACGCGCATCTGGTTCGCAATGTGGGTGATGCCATGAAGCTTCGCGCTACCATCATTGGACGCATGGAGGAGGCGAACCTGCTCGACAGCGCGGAAGCGCGCCGGGCGCTGCTCAGCTTCGTAGTCGTGGGTGGCGGCTATTCCGGCGTGGAAGTTGCCGGACAGATGATTGACTTGCTGCGCTCGGTTTGTTGTTACTACGAGAGCGTAGCGCCTGAGGAAATTTCTGTCACGCTGATTCATGGTGGAGAGAAGTTGCTGCCGATGCTCTCGCCCAAGCTGGCTGATTATACCGGACGCACGCTCGCGCGCATGGGTGTGAACATCATGTTCCAGCAACGGGTCAAGGCTGTCACCGCGAGCAGTGTGACACTGGAAGATGGGAGCAAAGTTTCCGCCGCCACGGTGGTTTGCACGATTGGAAATGCGCCGCATCCGCTGGTTTTGAAACTTGGTGAATCGAAAGAGCTTCCGGTCGAGAAGGGTCACATTCTAGTAGAACGCACGGGCCTGGTCTGTGGCAAAACGCATCTCTGGTCGGCGGGCGATTGTTCGATGTTTCCAAAATCTGGTGGTGGCAACTGTCCGGAGACAGCGCAGTTCGCCTTCCGGCAGGGCCAGCTGCTGGGCGACAACATTGCGGCTAGCATCTGCGGAGGTGAGATGAAGCCTTTCAAGTTCATGGGCCTGGGCGAACTGGCATCCATCGGACATCGCACGGCCGTGGCCGAGATCATGGGATTGAGATTTTCTGGATTCATCGCCTGGTTCCTCTGGCGCAGCATCTATCTGATGAAGCTTCCTGGTTTCGACCGGAAACTGCGCGTGATGTCGGAGTGGACCTTTGATTTGTTCTTTCCGCGCGATATTAATTTGCTGACGCCGCAATACTCGACCCCGCTGGAGGAAGTGTATCTGGAAGCGGGTGATCCGCTCTTCCGTCACGGTGAACCCGCGTCGTCATTCTATGCCGTGAGAAGCGGTCGAGTGGACATTACGGATGAAAAGGGCGCGATCGTGAAGTCGGCGAAGGCCGGAGACCACTTTGGCGAGCGCGCGCTAATGGAGGATCACATCTGGCGTTTCGATGCTACGGCGAAAGAGTCGACTTCGCTGGTGGCCGTGAGCGATCGCACTTTTCAGAAACTGATCGTGATTGACTCCCTGCGAAAACTTCTGCTGCGCACCGCTGAAACTTACGACACGCCGCAGGAAATCGGGCAAGTGCTGGCCAAGCTGCCCTCACGCTGTCGCAGCGGGACGGCGGGTGATTTGATGATTCAGCAGCCAGCGGCGCTGCGGGAAGATGCCTTGTTGCAGACAGCAGTCGATATTTTTCAACGCGAACGTCATAGCAGCTATCCGGTGCTGGATAAAGACGGACGCGTGACTGGATTGTTGCGACGGGCGGATGGCCTGGAGTGGCTGAAGCATCACGCGATGGATTCTGCGGTCTTGGTGAAGGATCTTCCGGTGAAGCGCGCTCTCTTGGTTGCGCGGGAGACGCCGTTGCCGGAAGTCTTTGAGACGCTCATCCGCACAGGGGCCAGCAAGGCCGTGGTGGTGGATGCGGAGTCGAAGCTGCTCGGCATCTTGACGCTTTATGATCTTCTAACTTGCGATGCGGGTGCATCCTAACATTTTTTCTGCCTGCAATGCTTGCTTTCTATCTTCATAATCTTAGTCCTGATATTTTCCGCTTCAGCGACAACGTGGCCTTGCACTGGTATGGTTTTGCCTACGTGCTCGGGTTTTACTGCTGCTTTCTCGTGATGCGTGGCCTGGCCCGGCGGGGCTACGGCGAACTCAAGCCGGATCAGGTGGGGGACTTCATTACGCTGGTCGCATTATTTGGCGTCGTCCTCGGCGGGCGCGTCGGTTACATCTTGTTATACAATCTTGATGAGTATCTGAAGAATCCTCTCGACATTTTGAAGCTGTGGAGGGGAGGCATGGCCAGCCACGGCGGAGTTCTCGGCGTATTGTTGTTCACGCTCTGGTATGGGCGAAAACACAAGCTGTCAGGTTTGGGACTGGGCGACAATCTCGTGGTCGGCGTGCCGCTCGGCCTGCTTTTTGGACGCATCGCGAATTTCATCAATGGCGAACTCTGGGGGCATCCGAGCGCAGTGCCTTGGGCAGTGAAGTTTCCCACGGAAATACACCATCATGACTTCGTGCCACGCGCGCCGATGGCTTTTAATTACGATGCACTGCCGAGTCACAGCAATGAGATCATAGCTGCCGTGAAGGAGTTGCCGGATGGATTGCAGCAGCTTGAGGCCGCATTGCCGGCGAGGCATCCATCACAACTATATGAGGCGGGTCTCGAAGGGCTGCTGCTGTTTCTGGTGATGCTTTTCATTCGCACCCGCTCCAAGAATCTGCCGAATGGATTGCTCAGTGGAAGTTTCTTTATCCTGTATGCGATCGTTCGAATCATCGGCGAAAACTACCGGGTTCCGGATGCCACCTTGATCATGGGCGTCACTCGCGGTCAGTTCTACTCGGTCTTTATGATCCTCATTGGCCTTTCCTTCATTGTTTTTGCGATGGTCTCAAAAAAACGTCAGGCCTCTGCTGTGAATTGAGCGCGGGCTTGCCTTCGTTGATATTTCAAGGAAGATTCAACTGATGAATCTGCGCTCGATTTTTGTCGCCAGTCTGTTCGCGTTCGGTGCGGGGACGCTGGGCGCGGAATTGCCGGAGGGAGTGGCCGGGGATGGAAAATTTACCCGTTATGAAGAAGATGAATCCGGTTCGAGATTGCAGACTGGCATCGGCAGCTACCGCAATAAGGACGGTGTCATCGTGGATCTCATCGGAGCCATCCACATCGCGGACAAGGTTTACTACGACAAGCTCAACCGACGCTTCACTCGCTACGATGCAATGCTTTATGAGATGGTCGGCGAGTCTTATCAAAGAAGAATGCAGTGGAAGAGTGCCCACAAACGCGGGGAGGCGACGGAGACACTCGCACCTGATGACTCGGAACTTATTGCTGAAGAAATGAAGGAGAAAGCTGCGGGCGGTAATTTGGCGTGGCTTCATCCGCTTTATGAGACCATGGAAAAGACTCTTGGGCTCACCGGACAGATGAATGGAATCGATTACAGCCGGGAGAACTTCGTTCATGCGGACATGACGCTGCGGGCATTCACTGCGATGCAGCAGGAAAAGAACGAAAGTTTTCTGACGCTGTGGTGGAAGTCCATTGTTGCTCAGACCTTGCATCCCGAGGCAGCTCCGGAGCAGCCTGGCCTGCTCAAGATCATGGAATCCCTTTGCCGACAGGACGGTTCTACCGGCTTGCGTCGCATCGCTGCGCGCACCTTCGGCAGCATGGAGGGTGCCTTGTCCGGCTTGGAGTCCGATGGCGGCACGGTGATCCTCACGGAACGTAACAAGGTTGCGCTCAATGTGCTCGATCAGCAGATCAAGCTCGGCAAAAGAAATCTCGCGATATTCTATGGTGCCGCCCATCTGGCCGACATGGACGCC
>JAIOQF010000046.1 GCA_021413535.1 Verrucomicrobiota bacterium | reverse complement strand
AGGTGGCTTGAGCGGAACAGGTGACAGCGGGCAGCCCGGGCTGGATACGGGCGATACGGTTGCGTTCGACGAACTGGCGGATTTGCGGCGTGGCATCCGTGATCAGGCGTGGGGTGAGGCCCACGACGTTGAGAATGGCGCTGCGCTGCATTTGTCTGAAGATAGGAGATGGGAGATCGAAGTTGGGAGATCGGAAATAATCAGCAAGAGATCACGCCCGGTTCGGGCTGCGGAAGGCTAGCAGCATCTTCCCAATCTTCCATCTGCCATCTCCAATCTTCTAATTCACGCCACCCACGCCTGCTGCAGCGCGACGACGTAGACAATCTTGCAAGCAACGTGGAGGAGCTGGTCGGCGTGAAAGCCAATGCGCTTCTCGCACTTCAGCAAATCCAAAATCAGGTGCAGCACCAGTTCGACAAAACCAAAGAACACTTTTCCGGTGATCATCCAGACGAAGCCCGCGTGAATCAGGCAGTGGGCGAACAGGCAGTGCACCCAGAGACCTTCTGGAAGCTGGCGCACCGGGTCGCGGTAGTTCCGGTTCTTGTGGGTCGCGAGGAAGTCGCCCTGCAAAGGGTAATCCGCTAACGCGTGGCCGATGATCAGCGCGAACAAGAGCACGATGCATTCACCAAATGTGTGCGGATGCAGCGGCAGGTTTAGCATGGGCAAAATATAATAAGCAAGCTCAGGCAAGCACTGGAGAACTGATCCATGTAGGCAAGCCAGTGAAACTCAAGCCACGCCAGAATGCAGAATCTGGCCCATCATGGCGACCTTTTCATTGGTCTCGCGCAAGCGTTTGCTGAGCGTGCTGGCGATGCCGATAAGCAGATGCGAAGCGGGCAGGGGACTCACGTTCATGAAGTCCTCCAAGCTCTGGCGATCAATGCGCCAGACTTGGGAAAATTCGACAGCAGTAACTGTGGCGCTCGCGAGACCGGGGTGGAAGATGTTGATCTCGCCGATGGTTTCGCCAGGGCCGATTTTTCCCAGCAGCACCTGGCGGCCTGAGCGCTGCGTCGTGGCATGCAGCGTGCCGGAGATGACAAAGTAGAGGGAATTTTGCGTGTGCCCTTCTTCGATGAGAACCTGCCGGTCCTGCACCGGCTTGAACTCGCCATAGCTGCTGAGGATCTGGCGGTCGTCATCACCGAGGGGTTCGATGATGCCTTTGGCTGGGAGTTCGGGAGTAGAGAAGCTGGATTTGCTCATGGCGGGAAATGGTTGAGGCGGCATTTTGGTGGAGCATCCCAGACGTGGCAAGTGAAGAAAGTGCTGAAAGAGAGTTGTGATATTTGGCGTTTACTCACCGCTGAAATTTCACTGGATTTCCAAACAACCCGATTCAAGGTGAATTTCCGTCAATAATAATACACCTCATCCATCCGCACCATGTCTGAATCTGAAACGAAATGCTGTAGCAGCCTTCACCTGACTTATGCCAACCTGATCCTGAGCCTCTGGATCGGCCTGAGGCTCTTCATGGCTGGCGTTGATAAGTTCCGTTCCGGTGATGGTGCGCAAAATGTCACTTTCTCGATGGAGAATTATGCGACGAAGACAGCACGCATCGCCAAGCTGATGGCCGACAACAGTTTCCTGCCTCCTAACATGTGTGACATGTATGCCAAGAGCATCGGTTACGTCCTGCTCGCGGTCGGTGCCTGGGTCGTCGTTGGATTGTTCACTGAGTTCGCACTGCTGATTGCGGGCTTTACGGTGCTTTCGCTGGGCTTCGGTCTCGCCGCGCTGCCGGATGACACGGAAGTCGTTTATATCGGGGTTCACATCTTGGTGATCGCAGGGGCATTGGCCACCTGCCGCAACAAAGGCATTTCGCTCGACGGCCTGTTCTTCCGCAAAAAGTCTGACTAACGCATCGGGAGTTTCGTATCCAGCCATATCGCATCATGAATTCCCCCATCGCAACCACCCCCGCGCCGACCGGCTTGTCGCGCTACATGGACCGGCGCAATTTCTTGCGCAGTTCCACCTTCATCACCGGCGGCAGCTTGCTGTTGCTCACCAGCAAAAGCGCCATCGCCCAGCAGAGTGCTCCCGGCCGCACCATTAAGTGCGCGCTGGTCGGCTGCGGTGCCCAGGGCGACCGCCTCCGCAACGCCGCGGCCAAGGGACTCGGTGCTGGCATGATTCAGTGGGTCGCTGTTTGCGACATCTGGGAATACTCGCGCCGCAAAATCCGCAGTGGATTGATGGGCGAGAGCAAGCACCAGATTGACGGTGACGTGAAGGTTTACGAGGACATTCATGAGATGCTCGAGAAGGAGCCTTCGATTGAAGCCGTATTTATCGCGACGCCCGACTTCACGCACGCTCCCTATTCACGTCTCTGTCTGGAGAAGGGCAAGGCGGTCTATTGCGAGAAAATGATGTCCAACACCATTGAAGGTGCTCGCGACATGGTGAAGGCACAGCAGCAAACCGGCGGCATCTTTCAAATTGGCCACCAGCGCCACAGCAACCCGCGCTACATCCATCTCCGGGACAAGATAATCAAAGAAGGGATGCTCGGTCGCGTGACTCACTGCTACGGTCAATGGAATCGCGGTGTGTCCGCCAGTGCGCCGCTTGGCGCAGTGAAGGGATATGACATTCCGGCGGAAGTGCTTTCCAAGAATGGTTTCGCCAGCTTCGAGGAGTTCCGCAACTGGCGCTTCTTTTCCAAATACGGTGCCGGCCCCATCTCAGATCTGGGCGCACATCAGATCGACATGTTCAACTGGATGTATGACACCACGCCCTTGTCTGTCATCGCCACCGGCGGTGTTGACTACTACGATGGCACGAACGGTCGCGCGAAGTTCGAGGAACCGGACAACGTGATGTGTCTCTACGAATACAAGCTCCCAACCGGGACCATGCGCGCCTACTATCAGGTGCTCACGACCACTGGTTCGCAGGGCTACTATGAAAAGCATATGGGCGTGGAAGGCACGGCCATCATCTCAGAAAGCCCGAGCTATAATCAGCTTTATGCCGAGCCCAGCGTCGACTGGGACAAATTCGCCAACACCAATCCGCCGACTATTGTTAAGCCTGCAGAAGCTGTTAAGAATAAATTCTGGGAACATGACCGTGGCTGGGAAAAGCCCAAGCCGGGTTCGTTTGCCGTGACCGGCCTAGCAAAGGCTGTGGCTGATGTGCGTGAAAGCAAACCTCTGGTTCCGTGGGAACTTCCCGTGGTGCTTGATGTTCCGCCTCATGCTCCGCACGTGAAGAATTTCATCGAAGCCGTGCAGACTAAAAACTACAAACATCTCACCTGTCCGGTGGAAATGGCCTTCAAATGTGCCGTCACGGTTCTCTCCGCGCGTGAGTCTCTTCTCACCGGTAAAAAGGTTTTCTTCCAACCCTCCGACTTCCAAGCTTAATCATTTATTAATTCTTATCTCCAGATTTCATGAAACCAACACCCAAGACCCTACTCGTCCTCGGCGGCATTATCACCGCCATCAGTCTCTCCTCCTGCGGGGAGAAGAAGGCTGAACAAGCTGCGCCCACTGGCGGCTCCGCTGCTGCTCCTGCCAAGACCGCGCTTCCTCCTGGAGAGACGGAGAATCTTGATCTCGAAAAGGTTTATCCGAAACCGATGTTTGTCGGCACGCCGATTCCTACCGGCAACATTCCCAACATGGAAAAAGCTGATCCGGACGCAGTGAAGAAACGTGACGTCAAAGTTCCCAAGGGCACCGTCAATGTCGCCAAGGGCAAGCCGGTCACCAGTTCGGATCCGGCTCCGTTCATCGGCACCTTTGATCTCGTCACCGATGGTGATGCCGACGGTGCGGATGGCAACTACGTCGAACTCTCCCCCGGTCCCCAGTGGATTCAGGTCGATCTCGGTGCGTCGATGAATGTCTGGAAGGTGCTCCTCTGGCACTTCCACAAGAACACCGTGATCTACTTCAGCGTAGTCGTGCAGGTTAGTGATGATCCCGAATTCAAGATCGGCGTGACCACGCTGTTCAACAACGACATTGAAGACAAGCTCAAGCTCGGCACCAAGGGCACTGATAAAAATTACATCGAGACCAACCACGGTCGTTTCATCGAAGGCAACGGCGCCAAGGGTCGCTACGTCCGCTGCTGGAGCGCGGGCAACTCCGCCAACGAGATGAACCACTATGTGGAATTGCAGGTCTACGGCACGCCCGCGAAGTAGATTGTCTTAACAAGAATCATATCAGCCGCCACTCGCCTCGTGCGCGTGGCGGCTTTTTTGTCCGCAGTCACATCATTGCCACGGCACGAAGTTGCGATAAGATGGCGTCATGTCGGATCTTCTAGTGCCCCACAAGGTCAAGCGCCCCACCTCCATGACGGTGGGCGAATTCTACGAGAACAATCGCGAGGAGCTCAAGATGAAGCTGCTGAATTCGGAGAAGGGGTTCACGCGAAAAATATCCGAACCATCGGTGAACCGGCCCGGTCTCGCGCTCAGTGGATTTTTCAGCTACTTTGCCTACAAGCGCGTGCAGGTCGTAGGCAACTCCGAGGTGTCCTACCTCCACAGCATCGAACCCCATGTGGCGGCCGAACGCTTCACGCAGCTCTGCTCGTGGGAAATTCCCTGCCTGGTGGTTGCTCGCGAGAAGAAGCTCCAGCAAAGCCTGCTGGACATCGCGGACGATGCCGGCATTTCGGTTTTCCAGAGCACGATGATCACGATGAAATATCTTAACGCTGCCACGATCCGGCTCGACTGGGCCTTCGCGG
>JAIOQF010000111.1 GCA_021413535.1 Verrucomicrobiota bacterium | reverse complement strand
CGATCTCGGTGTGCAACTCAGCCGCACGCTTGCGCGCGGCGAAGCGCTCCATGCCGCCGAGGTCCTTGCCGGTGAGTTCATTGAGAACGCCGTTCGGATGCATCACGTCGATGACGGGCAAGCTGTGGCGCTGCGCGATCTCGAAGTCCGCCTTGTCGTGCGCGGGAGTCACTTTCAGCACGCCGGTGCCGAAGGTGAAATCGACATGCTCGTCGCCGACGATGGGTAATTCGGCCTGGTTCTCGATAGGCAGCGGACGGCGCACATGCTTCCCGATGAGATGGGCGTAGCGCGGGTCCTTCGGATTGACCGCGATCGCGGTGTCACCGGGGATCACTTCGGGGCGTGTGGTGGCGATTTCCAGCCAGGTGCCGGGCTCTTCGATGACTTCCACTTTGAAGTGATACATCGTGCCGTTCTGCGGCTTCATCGTCACCTCTTCATCGCTCAATGCGGTGAGGCTGGACGGGCACCAGTTCACCATGCGTTTGCCACGGTAGATCATGCCCTTCTTGTAGAGATCGACAAACACCCGCTGCACGCAGCGGCTGTATTCGGGGTCCATGGTGAAGCGCTCGCGGGTCCAGTCGCAGGACGCACCGAGCTTCTTCAACTGCTGGATGATGATGCCGCCGTGCTTCTCCTTCCATTCCCAGATCTTCTCCACCAGCTTCTCGCGGCCGAGGTCGTCACGATGCTTGATCTCGCCGTTTTTCTTGAGCGTCTTCTCCACCACGTTCTGGGTGGCGATGCCCGCGTGGTCGGTGCCGGGGAGCCAGAGCACTTCCTTCCCCAACATGCGCGCGCGACGGCAAAGGATGTCCTGGATGGTGTTGTTCAGCACATGGCCGAGCGTGAGGATGCCGGTGACGTTCGGCGGCGGGATCACGATGGAATACGCCGGACGCTTCTCGCTGACGCGCGCGGGGTCGGCGACAAATGCTTTGTCATCGAGCCAGCGCTGATACCAGCGTTCTTCAACTTCATTGGGGGCGTAGGTCTTGGACAGTTCGGGCATGTGGAGCGCGCAAGATGCACGCTACACGGCCCTGCGCAAACCTTCCATACGAAGGGTTGCAGTGCGATGAATCGGCACTTAGGTGCGCGCACTATGGGTAGTCTTAAAGATCGCGATCTGGCGCTGGAAACCTTGATGCTCGCGCTGCGAAGCGAAGAGTCGCTGGTGCCTGCTGAGGGGCGGATCGGCTTTCTCCGCGCGCGGGTGCATGCTGATCTGCTGACATTCGGCGAGCGTCTGGTCTGCGAGCAGGACTTTAAACCTGAGGCGGCGGAACTGCAGGCGGCTGGATTGATGGGATCTGATTACAAGGCGCTGGATGGAAAATTCGCCCTGGTTTTATTGCTACCCGAGCGACAGAAGCATCAAACACTGGCGGATCTGGCTCGTGGCATGGATTTGTTGGAGGACGGTGGCAAGCTGGTCGTCTGCCTGCATAACGACTGGGGCGCGAAGCGGTATGAAAAACTGCTGGCGGATCTCGCAGGCGAGATTGGCTCCTTTTCCAAGCACCACTGCCGGGTTTTCTGGGCTCAGAAAACTGCGGATTTGGATCCCGACTTGATGAAGGAATGGCGTTCCTACGGAGAGATGTCAAGGATTGTGGAAGACCGCTTCTGGTCGCGTCCGGGGCTTTTCAGCTGGGACGAAGTCGATGACGGTTCCCGCTTGCTGACGGAATATTTACCGGATCGGGTTCAAGGTGCGGTGGCTGATCTGGGTGCGGGCTGGGGTTTTCTCTCGGATTTCATGCTGCGGAGATTTCCGGCGATCAGGACACTTGATGTTTATGAAGCAGATCGGATCGCGCTGGAATGCGCCAAAAAGAATCTGGCAGCGGCCGCTCCTGGTGCCAAGGTGCGCTACCACTGGGACGATGTCACTGCGGGCATTGGTTCCGGCAAGTTTGACTACGTAGTCATGAACGCGCCATTCCACGAAGGGCGCAAGCCGGAGCCGATGCTCGGCCTGAAGTTTATCGAAGCGGCAGCAAATGCTCTAAAGCCGGGCGGTGAGCTATGGCTCGTCGCGAACCGGCATCTGCCTTATGAGAAGGACTTGCAGGCAACGCTCGCCACCTCAGAGATCGTGATCCAGAGCGGCAGCTTCAAAGTGATGCGCGGTATCCGGGAGGAGCGCGCGCCGGAATACAGTGGGATTAGATTATCTAATCGAAGAGAGATTTCTGATTAGAATTTTTAATCGACTTTGGCGGGCTCTGCTTCAGTCGCTCCCGATTTAACCCAGACCGCTAGCACCGCCAGATCGGCCGGGGTCACACCCTGTATCCGCGCTGCTTGTCCGAAGGTGCTCGGCTGTATGAGCGCCAGTTTGGCCCGGGCTTCGGCTTTCATGCCGCGAATCACTGAATAGTCCAGCCATGAGGGGAGCAAAGAATCTTCCATTTTGGCAACGCGGGCAATCTGATCCTCCTGCCGGGTGATGTAGCCGGCGTATTTGATATCCACTTCAGCAATGCTCCAGATTTCGTCAGTGAACTTCTCGCGCAGCTCCTCAGGCAAGATGCTCCAGGTGTTCTCCGGACGCTTGAGCCATTGCTGAATCTTGACACCATCTTGATTGGCAGAGGCGATGAACGATTTCAGTTCGACGAGCGCAGCGGATTTCGCGCGGGTGTGTTGCAATCGAAAATCATCGACCAACCCGCTGACGGCCGCTTTTTCCGTGAGCCGCAGATCGCAGTTGTCCTGGCGCAAGAGCAACCGGTATTCGGCACGGCTAGTGAAAAGCCGGTAGGGCTCCGTCACGCCTTTGGTGACGAGGTCATCAATGAGCACCCCTAAATAGGCTTCGTTCCGTTTCAGGATAAATGCGGGTTCACCTTTGACCTTGAGAGCTGCGTTAGTCCCGGCGATCAAGCCCTGTCCCGCGGCCTCTTCGTAACCGGAGGTGCCGTTAATCTGACCGGCAAAGTAGAGACCGGAAAGGCGCTTGGTTTCCAATGTGGGACTTAGTTGAGTAGGCGGACAGTAATCATATTCCACCGCGTAACCTGGGCGAACGATCTCAGCCTCCTCCAGGCCCGGGATGCTGCGAATGAATTCGAGCTGAACTTCAAAGGGGAGACTGGTGGAGACACCATTCACGTAATACTCGTTCGTGTGGCGGCCCTCGGGCTCGAGGAAGATCTGGTGCCGATCTTTTTCGGCGAAACGCACCACCTTATCCTCTATAGAGGGACAGTATCGTGGCCCCACCCCCTCGATCACCCCGCAATACATCGGTGATTTATCCAAATTCGCCCGGATGATGTCGTGAGTCTTGGGGGTTGTGTAGGTGACCCAGCAGGGCAATTGTTCCACGTGGAACTTTTCACGCTGCCAGCGGTTCAGCGTGAAAAGCTGTTCATCGTCAGGCAAGACTCCACTCAGGTAACTAAAATGAGGGGGTGGATCGTCACCCGGCTGGGACTCGCATTTAGTGAAGTCAATACTCCGTCCATTGAGCCGACACGGCGTCCCAGTCTTGAATCGAGCCACGTCAAAGCCCAAGTTGCGTAGACTGTCGCTCAACGTTGAACTGGTGTCCCCCATCCGCCCACCTGCCTGATTTTGCAGTCCGACATGGAGCAACCCCCGCATAAAGGTCCCGGAACTGATAATCACCGCCCGTGCTTGATAGATAATGCCGAGGCTGGTGCGCACTCCCGTGACGTGGTCGTCTTCAGTTAAAATCTCTGCTGCATTGCCTTGATGCAGGTCGAGATTAGGCTGGTTCTCCACCAGCCACTTCATCCGAAACTGATAAGCTTTTTTGTCGCACTGGGCGCGAGGCGCCTGGACGCTCGGCCCCTTGGCGGCGTTCAGCATCCTAAATTGTATGCCTGTGGCATCAGTGTTCAGTCCCATGATCCCACCGAGCGCGTCAATTTCCCGAACTAAATGCCCCTTGGCCAGACCCCCGATGGCCGGGTTGCAGGACATCTGGGTGATTGTATCGAGATTTTGCGTCAGGATTGCAGTTCGGCAGCCGAGTCGCGCCGCCGCCATCGCCGCCTCCACACCAGCGTGACCAGCACCACAGACGAGAACATCATAAGATTTGGGATAGATATAGGCAGAAGACATCAGCGCGAAAGAGCGGCGAGCTTAGCACAGGACATGCTTCACTGCGAGATGTTCCATGTGGAACATCTCATCTCCTGCGCGGCGAAATAACAACCAAAATGACGGCGGTGAGGTTTGGCCGAAAGGATCGGAAATATCAAAAAAAACGGGTGACCGTTTGCATCATGCTTCGTCTTGCAGATGAAGATGGCGCCAATGGCTTGCCCTGAGCCCCACCTAAAGCTTGTATTACTATTTGACCTTCTTTCGCTTTTTTCCGCCATTAAATTTTATCTTAAACAGTGCATCGCATAAAATATTACTCCATATAAACACCAAGCAAAAACTTTGCGTCTCGCTCGCTCGCCGCTTGCGTAAATCATTGAGGCGCGTTAGCCTCAGCACCCTATTTCGAGCATGTCCGCACCCATCACCAGCAAGCCCGTCAAGCACGCCGACGCGGCCATTAACAAGTCACTATCCGTGGAGAAAAAACGCGCGCTCTATCGCGACCTCTGCCGCATCCGGCGCTTCGAACAGATCTCGCTGAAGTATTACAACGCCGGCAAGATGGGCGGCTTCCTCCATCTCTACATCGGCCAGGAAGCCGTCGCCGTCGGCTGTGTTTCCCTGATGGGCGAGAACGACCATATTATTACGGCTTATCGAGATCACGGACATGCATTAGCTGTAGGAATGGATATGAACGCCTGCATGGCGGAACTTTTTGGCAAACGCACCGGTTGCTCCAAGGGCAAGGGCGGCTCCATGCACTACTTCGCACCCGACAAGAACTATTGGGGCGGTCATGGTATCGTTGCCGGCCAGACCCCACTCGGCACCGGACTCGCATTTGGCTTGAAATACAAAGGACTCAAAGGCGCGGCCATGGCCTTTCTTGGCGATGGCGCGGTGAACCAGGGCAGCTTCCATGAGAGCCTGAATCTCGCCGCCCTCTTTGAATTGCCCATCGTATTCATCATCGAGAACAATGGCTATTCCATGGGCACCAGCCAGAAGCGCTCCAGCGCCTACCCCAGCTGCCTCGCCGAGCGGGCCGTCGGCTATGGCATGGCCTGGAAACAACTCAACGGCGAAGACCTCTACGAAGTCCGCGCCGGTGTCCACGACGCTCTCGAGCGTGCGCGCAACGAGCACAAACCGATGCTCCTGGAAATTTCCACCTACCGTTATCAGGGACACTCGGTCGCCGACGCCAACAAATTCAAATACCGAACCAAAGAGGAAGTCGAGCGCTACGAACGCGAACACGATCCTGTCGGCATCTTCAAAGCTCATCTGCTCCGCGACGGCACGCTCGACGAAGCCGCAGCGACTGCGATTGATCAAGCCGCCATCACTGAAGCCGAGGCCGCCGCACAATTCGCCACGCAGAGCGCCTTCCCTGAACCCGCTGAAATTTTTGACGACGTTTACTGGGAAGTCGATCAAAAAACAGAATCAGGCCAGACCGGCCGGCATTTCTTCAACGACTGACCGACCCTGTCCACCGACTTACTGACTTACAGACTTACCGTTTCCATGCGCCGACTTTCCTACCGCCAAGCCCTTCGCGAAGCCTTTGACGAGGAGCTCGCGCGCGATCCCATGGTCATGCTCATGGGCGAAGAAGTCGCGCAATACAACGGCGCCTACAAAGTCACCGAAGGTCTCTGGACCAAGTGGGGCGACAAGCGCGTCATGGATACGCCCATTAGCGAAGCCGGATTCATTGGCATGGGCGTCGGCGCCTCCATGCTCGGCGTGCGCCCGGTCATGGAACTCATGTTCTGGAGCTTCTATACTGTCGCCTGGGACCAGATCATCAACAACGCCGGCATGGTGCGCTACATGTCTGGCGGATTAATTAATTGCCCGATCGTCATTCGCGGTCCAGCCAACAGCGGCACCAACGTCGGCGCCACTCACTCGCACACCCCGGAAAGTGTCATTGCCCAGTTCCCCGGCATGAAGTGCGTCGTCCCCGCGACCGCCTACGATGCCAAGGGGCTCATGAAAGCCGCGATTCGTGACAATGATCCCGTGATGTTCATGGAGAACACTCTGCTCTACGGCGAAGAATGGGACGTGCCGGACAACAGCGAACTTCCCGGCGGCGAGCTCGTCATTCCCCTCGGCGTCGCTGACATCAAACGCGAGGGCAGTGACCTCACGCTGGTCTGCCACGGGCGAGCGGTGCTCACCTGCCTGAAAGCCGCTGAGATTTTACAAAACGAGCACGGCATCAGCGCCGAAGTCGTGGATCTCCGCAGCATCCGCCCGCTCGATGAGGAAACCATTTTCAACTCCGTGCGAAAAACCCATCGTCTCATCTGTGTCGACGAGAACAAACCCTTCGGCTCCATCGGTTCTCAAATCGCCGCCATGGTTCAACAGCACTGCTTCGATGACCTCGACGCCCCCGTGCTCCGCGTGAACTCGCTCGACGCCCCAGCCTTCTACAGTCCGCCCATCGAAAAAATCCAGAACCCCACCCCGGAAGTCGTCGTGGCCCGCGCACTGGAAATTTGCTGATCGTCATCTTTTCAGTATTTCCATCTTCCACCATTCCATTCTACTCCCGACCATGCCCAAGCTCATCAAAATGCCCAAACTCAGCGACACCATGACCGAGGGCACCCTCGTGAAGTGGTTGGTCAAAGAGGGTGAATCCGTGGATATCGGCCGTTCCGTGGCCGACATCGAAACCGACAAAGCCACGATGGAAATGCAGACCTTCGACGCCGGCATCGTCCACAAACTCCTGCTCAAAGAAGGCAGCAAAGTGGCGCTTGGCGCTGGTGTCGCCGTGATCCTCGACAAAGGCGAAACCGCACCCGCTGACCTCGCTGCTTTCGTCAAAGCCAACGAGGACGTGGCTCCTGCTCCAGCCGCTGCCCCAGCAACAAAATCCGTCAGCGGATCATCAGATGCCCGACGCGCCGCCTCGACCGGAGCCATTCTTCCCACCGCGCCCGCGCCTCGCAGCCGCGCCGTATCATCCAACGGCGTTCGCGTCAAAGCCTCGCCGCTCGCAAGAAAAATCGCCGTGGAACTCGGCGTAGAATTATCCCGCGTCACTGGCTCCGGACCCGGTGGACGCATCATCCGCGCTGACGTGGAAGCCGCACCCACAGGTGGCGCAGGCAGCCCTCAGGCCGCACGCCCTTCGCAAACCATCCGTCCCGTCGCCGGCCCCGACGACCAGCGCATACCCCTTACCGGCATGCGCAATATCATCGCCGAGCGCCTCTTCGCATCCAAGACGCAAATTCCGCATTTCTATCTCCAGATGGAAATCGACGCCGCGCCGCTCATGTCCTTCCGCGCGAACATCAATGAGCAGTCCCAGAAAACCAGCGGCAACAAATACACCGTCAACGATTTTATTATCAAAGCTGTCGTTCGTGCCGCCACAGCCGTTCCCGCCGTGAACTCTTCCTTTGATGGAGACTCCATCATTCAATTTAAGCACGTCAATTTGAATGTGGCCATCGCCCTACCCGAGGGACTTGTCACTCCCGTCATCAAGGCTGCGGAAACTAAGACCGTCATGGAAATTAGCCAGGCCGTCAAAGATCTAGCCACTCGCGCTAAGAACAAAAAACTCAGTCCCGATGAATTCACTGGCGGCACCATTACCGTCAGCAATCTCGGCGCATCCGGCATCGATCACTTCGCCGCAATCATCAATCCCCCGCAAGCTGCCATCATCAGCGTCGGCAGCATCCGACAGACACCAGTCGTGAACGACAAAAAAGAAATTGTCGTCGGCCAAAGAATGTGGCTTGGCCTCAGCGGCGATCACCGCGTCGTGGACGGAGCTGTCGGCGCGCAGTTCCTCGGCGAGATGAAGAAGCTCCTAGAGAATCCGGCTCTGATGCTGGTTTAGTGTTTCGCCGCTCTCCAACACGATGTCCGCGCTACGCAGCACCTTCGCATCGATCCTTGTGATCGTCATGGCCGCGTTGCTTGCAAGCTGCGAAACTCCGCCACAGGGGAGCATTGGTCGCAGCAGTTCAGGACTTAACGAATACGGCAACCGCCCCGGCCCGCGCGGTTTCAGCACCGTGATCGTTGATGCCGGCCACGGCGGAAAAGATTCTGGCGCCAGCTCCCGTCGGACTGGACTTACCGAAAAAACGCTGACGCTCGACATGGCAAAACGCCTCCGCAGCGAATTAGGAGGCTTCCGAGTGGTGATGATGCGCGACTCGGACACGTTTGTCGATCTCGATGACCGCGTGCGAATCGCCAACCGCTATCCCGACGGCATTCTGGTCAGCCTCCATTTCAATGAATCGCCACCGAGCATCGCCGGTCCGGAAACTTACTGGTGGCGCGTGGACAGCTACACTTTAGCAAAGCGTGTGCAGAGCCATATCTCCGCCGTGGCCGACCAGCACAACTCACGCGGCCTGGTTCGACGCCGCCTAAGGCTAACCCGCAACCCAATGATCCCCTGCATTCTGATCGAATGCGGATACATTTCAAATTCACGCGAAGGAAAAGCTATTTCCAACTCTAGTTATCGCAATAAACTGGCCAGCGCCATCGCCAGTGCCATCCGCGAACAAGCCGCTTACGGAGATGGCAACCTCGGTCCTCTTCCTCCCTTCATCAAAGCCCCCCCAAGCCGCCACGGCGACTCACGAGGAAGTTGAATTCCTCCTTTAAACTTTTCACTTAACCCTTATCCCTTCTTCATACCCATGAACTACGATCTTATTGTCATTGGCGGCGGCCCCGCCGGATATGTCGGTGCCATTCGCGCGGCGCAACTCGGCAAGAAAGTTGCCTGCGTCGAAAATGATCGTGCTGGCGGCACCTGCCTCAACTGGGGCTGCATCCCCACCAAGGCCTTGCTAAAAAACGCCGAGCTTTACCACACCGTTTCCCATCGTGCCGAAGAGTTCGGCATGAAGATCGAAGGCTTGAGCTTCGACTGGGACAGAGTCATCGGCCGCAGCCGCAAAGTGTCCGACAAGCTCTGCGGAGGCATCGAGTTTCTCTTCAAGAAAAACAAAATCGACTACATCCGCGGCACCGGCAGCATCACCGCGCCCGGCAAAGTGGAAGTCACCGCCAAGGACGGAAAAAAAGAAACGCACGACACTGGCAAAATCCTCGTCGCCACCGGCGCCAAAGCGCGCCCCATGCCCGGCCTGCCCTTCAATGGCAAGACTGTCATCGACAGCCACGCGGCCATGATCTTGCCGACCCAGCCCAAGAGCATCGCCATCATCGGTGCCGGCGCCATCGGTGCCGAGTTCGCTTATTTCTTCAATGCCTACGGCACCAAGGTCACGCTCATCGAAATGATGCCGCGCATCCTGCCGGTGGAAGATGAAGAATCCAGCGCGCTGGTCGAAAAGAGCTTCAAAAAAGCCGGCATCCGCGTGCTCACGAAAACCAAAGTTGCCAGCGCCAAAGATCACGGCGACAAAGTCAGCCTTACTGTCGAAGGCGCGGTAAGTGAAGTCATCGAAGCGGACATTTGCCTGGTAGCCATCGGCGTCATGCCCGTGCTTCCCGGTGGCATTGAGCTAAAACTCACCGAACGCGGCTGGATCGACACCAACGCCAATTACGAAACCAGCGTGAAGGACATCTACGGTGCCGGTGACATCATCGGCCCGCCCTGGCTCGCGCATGTCGCCAGTTACGAAGCCGTGCAATGCGTCGAAGGTCTGTTCAAGCCCGGCCATAAACCGAAAAAAGTCACCATCTTCCCCGGCTGCACCTACTGCCAGCCGCAGGTTGCCAGCATCGGACTCACCGAAGCCGCCGCGAAGGAGAAAAACCTCAAATTCAAAGTCGGCAAGTTCCCCTATCAGGCCAGCGGCAAGGCACTTGCAGTCGCCGAGCCCGAAGGTTTCGTGAAGCTGCTTTATGGCGAACCACACGGCGAACTCATCGGCGCACATATCGTCGGCTCAGAAGCCACCGAGATGATCGCCGAGCTCGGGCTGGCCATAACGTTAGAAGCCACCAAGGACGAAATCGAAGCCACCATCCACGCGCATCCCACCCTTAGTGAGATGCTAAAAGAAGCCACCGAAGTGGCCGCAGGGCATCCAATTCACGTGTAATTTACTTCTTCGAAGCCGCCCGCGCCGTCTCCGGTTTCTTCCCGGCTTTCTCAATCTGCTTCTGCATCTCCTCGGACTTCTGCTGCAATTCCTGCAACTTCGACCAGACATCTTTTAACTCCTGCGTCTTCGTCTGATCGGCTTCGAGCGCTTGGATGGATTTCTCGGCAGCTTCGCGCACCGGATCTTTAAACAGCTTAAGTTTTGTCGTGAGCGGCTGCAACACAGCCAGGGATTTCGGATCGCGCAAGGTGCCGAGTCCTTTCACGGCGGCAACGCGCAATTCCTCACGCGGGTGAGTCAAATACCTAACTAAAAATGCACGCACCGGATCGCGATCTTTATCGTTGCGCGCGAGAAACGCCACCGCATCAAACGCCTGCGCCAGCATGAAAGACGGAAAATCCAAACCATCTCGCTGCAACCTCTGCAAAATCGCCGGCACGGCGCTCGCATCATCTTGCGCCTTCAAGGCGCTGATAGCGGCCGAGGCGATCGATTGATTATAGCTCGACGAAGCAAGCTGCAGGCGCAGCGCCTCGGCCACTTTCGCATCACCGGGCCGTGCACCCCAGGTCTTGATGATCGCAGCCAGGATCAGGGGATTCTTCTCCAACTGCGATTGATTCCACAATGCTTCCTGCGCTGCAAAATGCGGAAACGCCGACAGCGCGCTCACCACCGACAGCCGCACACGCGCATCTTCCTGCTTCATGCTTTGCACCAGCGCCGCGCGCGCTTCGGGTGTGGCAATAATCTTCAGCGCCTTCGCCGCCTCGCTCCGCACCGCATGAAACGCATCGCCATTCAATACATCAGCAAGTTGCTTCACGGATTCTGCATCCTTCTTTGTCGCAAGAAATTGCACAGCCAGCAATCGCCCGATGACATCCGATTTGAGCTGCCGCTGGAGCATGTCCGGCGGTGGCTGAAAATCGATTTTCGCGAGCAATGTATAATCTGGATCCACTCGCAACAATTCCGGCGCAGCATTGAGTGGAAAATGAAAATCCTCCTCGGCCTTGCTCACAATCACGCTGAATTCCGTCGGCTTATCCTGACCCTTAACAAGGAACCGCACCGGCAGATCGAAGCGATAGAGCAGCACTTCATTCGTGACCTTCTGCATTTGCTTAACGGTGAGTTTCGCCTGTTTCGCGGCTGCATCCCATGAGTATTCGATCTTCAATTCCGGCACGCCGCCGTGGTAGAGCCACTGGTCGAAGAATTGATCGAACGACAGCCCGCTTAATTCTTCAATCACATCCTGCAGATCGTCCGTGCCCACATTACCGAACCGATGTCTCTCAAGATAAGTCTGAATGCATTTGCGATAAAGTTCCGGGCCCAAACGCGCCCGGATCATGTGCAGCACCAAAGCCCCCTTGGGATAAGAGCGATAGTCGAACTGCAGCTGCGGATCTGCATAATCGCGCCAGACAATCGGCCTGTTATCGAGTGATTCAAAGACCTTCTGCGCCTCACGCCATAATTCACAGCGCATCGAGTCCACACCGTTCTTCTGCTCCTCATAGAGCACGGTGTAGTAACTGGCGAATCCTTCGTTGAGCCAGAGATGCGACCAATCACGACAGGTCACC
>JAIOQF010000104.1 GCA_021413535.1 Verrucomicrobiota bacterium | reverse complement strand
ACGCCAGGTTGGTGCAGCGGATCAACTCCGCGATGACGTAGAGGTCATTGGGAGCGGTCGTGTCGGAAACGTCGGGGATGATTTCGATTGACCTCCCGGAGCAGCGGGCGACGAAATCATCACGTAGGCGCTTGAGCAGCTTGCGCGACTGGGCGCCGGGGTCGATGCCCTGCGCCACCAGGAGACGCAGCGAGGCGCACAGGCCGTCGAGCTGAGAAGATGCGATGAACTCGTGCGTGCGGGAACTTTTCGCAGGCTCAATGCCGAAAAGCGTCCGAACAGCTTTCTCGCGTGGAGCGATCCGAACGACGTGGCTCGCGTGGAGGATCGCACGTTCATTTGTTCGCAACGGAAAGTGGATGCCGGCCCGTCGAACAACTGGTGCGAACCAAATGAAATGAAGGCCACGCTCAAGGGTATCTTCAGAGGCTTAATGCGTGGTCGCACCATGTATGTCGTGCCATTTTGCATGGGGCCGCTGGGATCAAAGTTCAGCGTCATCGGCGTGCAGATTACGGATTCCGCCTACGTCGCTGTCAGCATGAAAATCATGACGCGCATGGGTGCAGCTGTGTTGGATGAACTTGGTGATGACGGCGCGTTCGTGCCGTGTTTGCACAGTGTCGGCCGGCCGCTGGCTCCTGGTGAAAAAGACGTGCCGTGGCCTTGCAACGCGGAAAAATACATCGCCCATTTCCCCGATGAACGCTGCATCATGTCCTATGGCAGCGGCTATGGCGGCAACGCGTTGCTGGGAAAAAAATGTCTCGCACTGCGTATCGCCAGCGTCATGGGCCGCGATGAAGGCTGGATGGCGGAGCACATGCTCATCAGCGGCGTGGAATCGCCTGATGGAAAGAAATCCTACGTCGCCGCTGCGTTTCCAAGCGCCTGTGGCAAGACAAATTTTGCCATGCTGGTGCCGCCGGCCGGATACGAAGGCTGGAAGGTTACGACGGTGGGTGATGACATCGCGTGGCTGCGTCCTGGTGCCGATGGTCGCCTGCACGCCGTGAACCCGGAGGCTGGTTACTTCGGTGTTGCACCGGGCACTTCCTGGCAGAGCAATCCCAACGCGATGGGCACCATGCATGCGAACACTATTTTCACCAACGTCGCTCTGACTGATGACGGTGATGTCTGGTGGGAAGGGCTCGGCGATGCGCCAGCGCATTTGATTGACTGGACCGGTCAGGACTGGACACCGGACTGCGGTGCTGCCCTTCTGCGGTTACAACATGGGTGATTATTTCAAGCACTGGCTCCTGATGCGGCGGCTCATCAATGAAGTGCCCCGCGTGTTTCATGTGAACTGGTTCCGCAAAAGCGCAGACGGAAAGTTTCTCTGGCCCGGCTTCGGCGAAAACATGCGCGTGCTGGAGTGGATCGTGAATCGTTGCCGGGGACGCGGCAAGGGTCACGAAACTCAAATCGGCTGGATGCCGCGTTATGACGAGATCAACATGAACGGACTCGACCACATGACGCCGGAGAAGTTTGACGATTTGATGCGCGTGGATTTGAAGGAATTCCGGCAGGATTTGCTCAATGCCGGGGAGCTTTATCTCGATCTCTATGACTCCATGCCCAAGGAGCTGATTTACCAGCGCGAATTGCTTGCTGGACGGTTCTGAGCTAATAAGCGGCATGGCAAAATCAAAATTAAAATTGCTCGGCCGCAGCGAACACCGTCTTCCGAAATCGCCCGATGAGGCGAAGCTGGAAACTTTCCCCAACCGCACGCCGGGGCGGAACTACCGCATTGCACTGACCGCACCGGAGTTTTCTTCCATTTGTCCCGTCACAGGACAGCCTGACTGCGCGCACATTGAGATCGTCTATGTGCCGGACAAGCGCTGCATCGAAACGAAATCACTGAAATTCTATCTCGCATCGTATCGAAATTTTCCGTCTTTTAATGAAGACATTGTGAACCGCATCCTCGATGATCTCGTCAAGGTCTGTGCGCCGAAGCAGGTGCTAGTGCGCGGCGAGTTTGGATCGCGCGGAGGGATTCAACTTACTTGCGAGGCGAGGTTTCCCGATTGGCACGATCACGAGGAAGCCGAATGCGGCAGCGGCGGTTGCACTCATTGAAGAACCGATTTCATGAAAGTTCTCGTCCTCCTCTCCGGCGGTATGGATTCTGTCACAGCCCTGCATTGGGCGGTGCGGGAGCATGACGTCGTTGGCGCGGTGAGTTTCGACTACGGATCGAAGCACAATCACCAGGAAATTCCGATGGCCGTGTGGCACGCCGCGCAACTGGGCGTGAAGCACGACGTGATAGCGCTCGATTTTGTGAACCGGCTCTTTTCATCGGACTTATTGCAGACCGGCGGGGAAATTCCCGAAGGACACTACGAGGCT